>NZ_JBSGXP010000036.1:0-59052 GCF_053610105.1 Kitasatospora sp. NPDC054939
CCTCCGGATTCCCACCGGAGGGCCGCAGGGCCCCTCTGCGTTGTGGGCGTCCGCCGGGTCTCGGCCGGACAGTGCCGAGCCCAGTGCGAGCTAGCCCAGTTCGAGGTTGCGCAGCACCAGCCCGGTGGCCGGCTTGGGGCCGAAGGAGGTGGACTTGCGCGGCATGGTGACGCCCTGTTCGGCGAGCCGCCGCACCACGCTCTCGCGGACCGGGTGCAGCAGGACGGCGGTGCCGCCGCTGCGGGCCGCCTCGCGCTCGGCCGCGACGGCGGTGTGCAGGTAGCCGATGTCGTCGGGGCCGTCGGGGACGTGCCAGGTGTGGTCGAGCAGGGTGGAGTGCAGGACGGTGGCGTCCAGTCGGCGCCACTCCTCGGGCCTCCCGGCCGGGACGGTGGCGTCGAGCAGCTCCTCGTCGGGCTCGCCGATCAGCCAGTAGACGCCGTCGCCGCCGGTGAGGACGAAGCCGTTGCCGGTGTGGCGCTTCTGCTCGGCGAGGGCTTGCAGGGCGGCGTCCAGCGGTCCGGGGACCTCCTTGACCTGCCATCGGTCGCCCAGCCGGTCCAGCGCCTCGGCGACCGGCAGGCGGTACAGGACGCGGTGGATGGCGCGGACCCGCAGCGGGTAGCGGGCGGTGTCGACGAGCAGGACCAGCCCGCGGTCCCAGGGGCTGCGCGGCAGGTGCCGGTGCTCGCGCTGCAGCCGTAGGTACATCTCCCAGCGGTGGTGGCCGTCGGCGATCAGTGCCCGGCAGGTGGCGAGGTCGCGGCCGACCTCGGCGATCTCGGCGGGGTCCGTGACGGCCCAGAGCCGGTGGTGTGTGCCGTCGGTGGTGGTCGTGGTGAGCAGCGGCTCGCGTTCCACGGCCCGCTCGACGACGCCGGCCGCGCCGCCGTTGCCGCGGTAGGTGAGGAGCAGCGGTTCGAGGTTGGCCCGGGTGGTGCGCATCAGGCCGACCCGGTCGGCGACCGGGCGGGGCATGACGTCCTCGTGGGGGAGCACCACTCCGGCCTCGGGGCCGCTGACGGCGAGGGCGCCGATCAGGCCGCGCTGGAGGACCTCGCCGGTGCCGTCCGCGGCGGCCGGGACGCGCTGCTCGTAGACGTAGAGCGCGGGGACCGGGTCGATCGCGAGGACGCCCTCCTGCTGCCAGTCGCGCAGCAGGCGGGCGGCGTGCCGGTAGCGGGTGTCGCGGTCGGGCCGGTCGCCGGCGTCCTCGGGTTCGGGGCGCGGCAGGATCAGCCGGACCACGTTGTGCGGGTCGGCGGTCTCCAGGTCGAGCCGGCGGCCGGGGTCGACCACGTCGTACGGCGGCGAGGTGACCGCGGCCAGGGTGCCGACCCGGTCGGGGACGTAGCGCAGGCCTCGGAAGGGGGACAGGGACAGGCCTGCGGTGGCGACGTGCCCGGGATCGCCGGGGCCGCCCTGCGGAGTCTCCGCTCCGCTTTCTGCACTGGGTGTGCTCATTCTGGGCATCGTAACCGGGTACGCGTTGTTGAGAGATCGGAACGCCCGACCGGACGGTGGGGCGGTTTTCGGGACCGAGGGCGAGGTACGGCGTGAGCGAGCGTACGGACGGCGGGCAGGAGCGGGTGGGCGGCGGCGCGGGCGCGGAGGTCCCCGGCGGTGCCGGCTCCGGCGGCGGTGTGCCGGAGCAGGGACGCGCCGGTGAGCCGGCGGGGGACGTCTACGACTGGTTCCGCCGGGGCGGGAGACTCCTTGCGCAGGGCCATCCGGCGGCGGCGGTGCAGTTGCTGGCGCGGGCCGCGGAGGCCGAACCGCATTCGCGCAGCATCCGGGAGACGCTGGCCCGGGCGCAGTTCGCGGTCGGCTCGTACGCGGCGGCGCTGGAGAACTTCCGGGCCGTGGCGCTGGCCGATCCGTCGGACGACTACGCTCAGTTCGGGTGGGGCGTGGCGGCGGCCCGGCTGGGCGACTTCGAGACCTCGGCCGAGCACCTGGCGCTGGCCGTGGCGATGCGGCCGGAGAACGACCACTACCGGGCGGCGCTGCGGCAGACCCGGGCGACCCTGGCGGCCCGCGCGGGGGCGTTCGGGCCGCTGCTGCCCGGGGCGCCGGGCTACCTGGAGCCCCCGCGGCCGTCCGGCGAGGTGCCGGGCGGTACGGACGACGAGGAAGATCAGCCATGACCGAGACCGCTGCCACGACCGCGAACGCCGCCCGACGCACCGCGCCGGGCGGCAGCGCGCTGCCGCTGACCGGGGCGTACGACACGGCGCTGCTGGACCTCGACGGCGTGGTCTACGCGGGCCCGGACGCGATCGCGCACGCGGTGGAGTCGCTGGCGGCGGCGGGCGGGGCCGGGATGCGGCTGGCGTACGTGACCAACAACGCCTCCCGTCCGCCGCGGGTGGTGGCGGAGCACCTGACCGAGCTGGGGGTGCCGGCCGAGGCCGGTGACGTGATCAACTCGGCGCAGGCGGCGGCCCGGCTGGTCGCCGAGAAGGTCCCGGCCGGGGCGAAGGTGCTGGTGGTCGGCGGTGCGGGCCTGGAGGAGGCGCTCGCCGAGCGCGGCCTGGTGGCCGTCCGCACGCTGGCCGAGGAGCCGCAGGCGGTGGTGCAGGGCTACGACCCGACGGTGGGCTGGCAGCACCTGGCGGAGGCCTCGTACGCGGTGCAGCGCGGGCTGCCGTGGGTGGCGTCCAACACGGACCTGACGGTGCCGACGGCGCGCGGCATCGCGCCGGGCAACGGCACGCTGGTCGCGGCGGTGCGGGCGGCGACCGGGGTGGAGCCGGAGGTCGCGGGCAAGCCGCTGCCGCCGATGCACCGGGAGACGGTGCTGCGGACGGGCGCGCGGCGTCCGCTGGTGGTCGGCGACCGGCTGGACACCGACATCGAGGGCGCCTTCAACGGCGGGGTGGACAGCCTGCTGGTGTTCACCGGGGTGACGACGCCGGCGCAGCTGCTGGCGGCGCCGACGGAGCACCGGCCCACCTATCTGGCGGAGGACCTGCGGGGTCTTCTGGTCGCGCACCCGGAGGTGGTGCGGCTGCCCGGCGGCGGGTTCGGCTGCGGTGGTTGGACCGCGGTGGCCGAGGGCGGGTCGCTGCGGCTGGACGGCACCGGTGCGGACCGCTGGGACGGGCTGCGGGCGCTGTGCGCGGCGGCCTGGTCGGCGCTCGACGCGGACGGCGTACCGGTGGACGGCGGGAAGGCGCTGGCCGGTCTGGGCTTCTGAGACCCGCCCGGCCCGCCCGGTTCGCTCGGCCTGCCCGGCCCGGCGGTCAGAACAGGCTGCGCAGCCGGAGCAGGTCGCGGAAACCGGCCTCCAGTCGAACCCGGCCGCCGGCCCAGGCGGAGGCGAAGTTGAGCCGGCCGTCCACCAGGGCGACCAGGTCGTCGCTGCTCATGGTGAGGCGGATCTCGGCCTTGGAGGCGGGCGGGCCGGGGGTCTGGACGACGTCGTGGATGGTGCCGCCGCGCAGTCGCCCGGTGAAGGTCAGGTCGAGGTCGGTGATCCGGCAGGTCAGCGAGCGGTCGAGGGCGGCGGCCTTGCGGACGTCGCCGGTGGACGCGGAGAGGTTCCGGCTGAGCTGCTCCAGTGCCGCACGGCATTCCTCGGCGTTGGCCATGGCGGGGTCCACTTCTCGTACGGCTGTCGGCTGCGGGACTGCGGGGACTGCGGGGCCACGGTACCGCAGGCGGTTTTTGGCGGTAGCGTCGTCAGTGGGACGGGCCCGCGCGGGTGCGTCCCGGCCTTGTGGAGTGATGGCAGAGCGAAGCACTGAGGGCTGAGGAGGCACCCGGATGCTGCCCAGGACGGTACGGGGCGTGGTGGCGGTCGCCGCCGAGCTCGTGGAGGAGGTCGGCAAGCGGGTCGTCGGGACGGCGGCCGGATTGCTGGAGCGCGGCGGGGTCGACCTCGCAGAGGTCGAGCGGAAGCTGGGCGGGCCGTTCCCGCCGTCCGCCAAGCAGTTGCAGACGCTCGCGGAGGAGGCGGTCACCGCCGGGCGGGCCGGGGTGGACCTGGCCGTCGGGGTGGCGCGCAGCGAGGTGGAGAAGGCGTTCGAGAAGGTCGGCGACCAGGTCACCAAGGTCGGCGTGGTGCTCTCCTTCCTGGAGAGCAAGCTGCGCGAGGTCGAGGAGGAGCCGGTGCCGGTGGCCGACGGTCCGGCGCCGCGGGCCGACGGGCTGTTCGGGCACGGCTGGGACGGCGCTCCTGCGGAGCCCGGGCCGGTGGCGGCCGAGCGGGTGGTCGTGGACGAGCCGGTCGAGCGGCCGGTGAACGGGGCCGCGGGCGGGGCTGCGCCCCGGACGGCCGAGGAGGCTCCGACGGCCGGTGAGGCGCCGGCGGCCGGGGATGCCGGTGGCGCGGCGGGCGGCGGCGGGTCGGCCCCGGCCGGTACGGCGGGGAAGGCTGCGGCTGTCGGGAAGGCCCCGGCTGCCGGGAAGGCTGCGGCGAAGAAGGCGGCCGCCAAGAAGGCCGCCGCGGAGAAGACCGTCGCCGCGGAGAAGCCTGCCGGCGGGACGACGGCCGCGAAGCCGGGTGCCAAGAAGGCGGCCGCCAAGAAGACCACGACCAAGACGGCCGTCGCGAAGAAGACGGCGGAGAAGAAGGCCGCGGCGAAGAAGACCGCCGCCGAGCCGGAGGCGCCCGCGAAGCGGACCGCCACCCGGAAGACCACCGTCCGCCGGGCCAGTACGGCGAAGAAGTCCGACGATGCCTGAGCCGGCGCCCGTCCCGGAGGACCCCGGGACCCGGTCGGCCGCGGGCGTGCCGCCCGTTCCGGCGGCCGGGCAGCCGCAGCCGCTGGGGGTGGAGCCGGCCCCGACCGGCCACCCCGGCGTCGATGCGGGCCTGGCCCGGCTGGAGGCGTTGGACGGGGTGCCGACCGAGGCGCACGCCGCGGTGTACGAAGATGTTCACCAGCGGCTCACGGACATCCTGGCCGCGCTCGACCCCGCCCAGGGCCCACCCGGCCCCGGCGGGAACCCGTAGGGCCCGTAGGACCCCGCACGACCCCGCACGCCCCGTAGGACCCCGAGCCCCCGCAGCGGCTCGCACGAACCCGTAGCAGGAGAAGCACCAGTGGCAGTGGCACGACGCCGTCTCGACGCGGAGCTGGTCCGCCGCAAGCTGGCCCGGTCGCGGGAGCACGCGTCCGAGCTGATCGCGGCCGGCCGGGTGACCGTCGGCGGCACCACCGCGACCAAGCCGGCCACCCAGGTGGAGACCGCGGCGGCGGTCGTGGTGGCCGAGGACGAGAACGACCCCGACTACGTCTCGCGCGGCGGGCACAAGCTCGCCGGGGCGTTCGCCGCCTTCGTGCCGCAGGGCCTGGTGGTGGAGGGCCGGCGGGCGCTGGACGCCGGTGCCTCCACCGGTGGCTTCACCGACGTGCTGCTGCGCGCCGGGGCCGCGCACGTGCTGGCCGTGGACGTCGGCTACGGGCAGCTCGCCTGGTCGCTGCAGAGCGACGAGCGGGTGACCGTGATGGACCGCACCAACGTGCGTGAGCTGACCACGGAGCTGATCGGCGGCACGCCGGTCGACCTGGTGGTGGGCGACCTGTCGTTCATCTCGCTGGGGCTGGTGCTGCCGGCCCTGGCCTCCTGCGCGGCCGAGGACGCCGACCTGGTGCTGATGGTCAAGCCGCAGTTCGAGATCGGCAAGGAGCGGCTGGGCAGCGGCGGGGTGGTGCGCAGCCCCGAGCTGCGCGCCGAGATGGTGCGGCAGGTGGCGGGGCAGGCGTGGCGGCTCGGGCTGGGGGTCCGGGCGGTGACCGCGAGCCCGCTGCCGGGGCCGTCGGGGAACGTCGAGTACTTCCTCTGGCTGCGCCGTGACGCCCCGGAGCTGGACCCGGCGGAGGCGGACCGGGCCGTGGCGGAGGGCCCCCGATAGGGTGCTCTGCGGACGTCCGTTCCGTCATGCTGAGTGGCGGCGACCGCACCGGGCAGGGACGCCCGGCAAGGCGTAGGGAGAGGGCAGCGGCATGAGCGAGGAACGTACGGTCTTCCTGATCGCGCACACCGGCCGGGAGGCGGCGCTGCGCAGCGTCGAGGGCCTGGTGCACGGCCTGCTGAAGGCGGGGATCCGGATCCGGCTGCTGGCTGCGGAGGCGGTCGACCTCGACCTGCCGGACGGGGTCGAGCGGGTGGCCGGGGGGCCGCGCGCGGCGGACGGCTGCGAGCTGATCCTGGTCGCGGGCGGGGACGGCACGCTGCTGCGCGGGGCGGAGCTGGCGCGTGAGCACGGGCTGCCGATGCTGGGGATCAACCTGGGCCGGGTGGGGTTCCTCGCCGAGGCGGAGCGGGACGACCTGGCGGTGGTGGTCGAGCGGGTGGTGGACGCCGACTACGAGGTCGAGGAGCGGATGACGCTCGACGTGATCGTGCGGACCAACGGCGACGTGGTGCACCACGACTGGGCGCTGAACGAGGCGTCGATCGAGAAGGCGTCCCGGGAACGGATGCTGGAGGTCGTCACCGAGGTGGACGGCCGCCCGGTGTCCAACTTCGGCTGCGACGGCGTGGTGTGCGCGACGCCGACCGGTTCGACGGCGTACGCGTTCTCGGGCGGCGGGCCGGTGGTGTGGCCGGAGGTGGAGGCGCTGCTGATGGTGCCGATCAGTGCGCACGCGCTGTTCGCCCGGCCGCTGGTGACCTCGCCGGACTCGGTGCTGGCGGTGGAGGTGCAGCCGAAGACGCCGCACGGGGTGCTCTGGTGCGACGGTCGGCGTTCGGTCGAACTCCCGGCCGGGGCGCGGGTGGAGGTGCGCCGCGGGCAGACGCCGGTCCGGCTGGCGCGGCTGCACCGGGCGCCGTTCACGGACCGGCTGGTCGCCAAGTTCGCGCTGCCGGTGACGGGTTGGCGCGGCCGGGCGGACACCCACTGAGCCTGCGCCCGGTGGAGACCCGGCACGCCGTCACCTCGCGCCCGGCACGCCCGGCCTGACGGGGTGTCGGGTCTCACACGGCCAGCGGCCTGCTGTCGTCGGCGCCCGGCCAGCTCCCGCCGGCCGCCGCGCGGGCGACCTCGGCCAGCCGCGCCACCGCGGCGGGGACGGCCGGGGCGGGCACGGTGAGCGGGATGCGGATGTGGTGTTCGAAGGCGCCGTCCGCGCCGAAGCGGTTGCCGGCCGCGATGCGCACGCCGCTGCGCTCGCCGGCCAGCGAGAGGGCGGCGCCCGAGACGTCCCCGGTGGAGACCCAGAACGTGAGGCCGCCGGCCGGGGCCGGGAAGCGCCAGGCGGGCAGCTGTTCGGCGAGGGCGGCGGCGAGGGCGGTGCCGGTGGCCCGCAGCCGCTCCAGCTGGTGGGCGCGGACCTGCGGCAGCACCTCGCCCATCAGCTCGGCGGCGATCAGCTGTTCCAGCACCGGGGTGGCGACGTCGCTGAACACCCGGTCGGTGGCCAGTCGGCGGACCAGCGCGGGCGCCGCCCGGACCCAGCCGATCCGCAGGCCGCCCCAGAGCAGCTTGCCGGCCGAGCCGACGGTGACCACCTGGGCGGACCGGTCCAGGGCGGCCGTGGGGCGGGGGAGCGGGGTGTCGCCGGGGACGGCCCAGCCGAGTTCGGCGGTGGTCTCGTCGCAGATCACCAGGGTGCCGGCGGCGCGGGCGGCGGCGAGCAGGTCGCGCCGCTGCTCCTCGTCGACCAGGGTGCCGGTCGGGTTGTGGAAGTCGGGGATGGTGTAGGCGGCCTTAGGGGCGGCGCCGCGCAGCACCCGGGCCCATTCGGCGAGGTCCCAGCGCGGGGGCTGCCAGGGGCCGCCGGGCCAGGCGTACGGGACGGGCACCAGGCGGGCGCCGCCGAGCCGCAGCGCCTGCAGGGTGTGGGCGTAGCTGGGGGCCTCGACGGCGACCCGGTCGCCGCGGTTGACGAGGGCGCGCTGCAGCAGGTGGAGGGCGCCCATCGCGCCGGTGGTGATCAGGATCTGGTCGGGGGTGGTGGGCAGGCCGCGTTCGGTGAAGCGGCGGGCCACCGCCTCGCGCAGGACGGGCAGGCCGGTGGGGTAGTGGCCGTGGCCGGCGGCGTATGCGGGCAGCTGGTCGAGGGCGCGGGCGGCGGCCTCGCCGAGGTACGGCTGCGGGGCGGGCAGGGCGGCGACGCCGAGGTCGAGGGTGCGGCCCTGTTCGTGCGGGGGGACGGGGTGCAGGGCGTCGCCGGGCGGTTCGGCGCCCTCGGGCAGGGCGGTCCAGCTGCCGGAGCCGCGGCGGCTGTGCAGGTAGCCCTCGGCCCGCAGGGTCTCGTAGGCGGTGGCCACGGTGGTGCGGCTGAGGGCGAGGGCGAGGGCCAGTTCGCGTTCGGCGGGCAGCCGGGCGCCGACCGGCAGGCGGCCCTCGGAGACCAGCAGGCGGATCTGCCCGGCCAGGGTGCGGTAGGCGGGGCGGCGGGTGCCGGGGGGCTCGGGGAGCCGGGCCGTGCCGAGCAGCCGGGCGAGGGCGACGGGAGTGACGGTGCTCTGCCATTCGGCCATGCGATCAGTCCACTTGCTCGGGATTGGCCCTGGAGCGGGTGCCTTTGGACTCCCCATGATGGCAGAGCGGCCACTCGACCGCACGCACTCGCACCGTTCAACAGGAGTACCGATGGCCACCGCGACCCCGTCCGCCCGGCCCCCGCTCGCCGTCCGCCTGGTCGGCGACACCCACGCCCTGGGCCGCCGGCTGCCGCAGCTCGCCGTCGGCCTGGTGCTGTACGGCGCGAGCATGGGGCTGATGATGCGGGCCTCGCTCGGACTGGACCCCTGGGACGTCCTCCACCAGGGCCTGCAGCGGGCCTTCGGCCTCTCGGTGGGCGCCTGGGTCACCATCGCGGGCGCGGCCGTCCTGCTGCTGTGGATCCCGCTGCGCCAGCTGCCCGGCCTCGGCACGGTCGCCAACGTCCTGGTGATCGGGGCGGCGATGGACCTCACCGCCGGCGCCGTGGCGACCCCGGACGGCCTGCCGGCCCGGCTGGTGCTGCTGGTCGGGGCGATCGTCCTCAACGGCCTCGCCACCGGCCTCTACATCGGCGCCCGGCTCGGCCCGGGCCCGCGCGACGGCCTGATGACCGGCCTGCACCGGCGCACCGGCCGCTCGCTGCGGTTGATCCGCACCGGCATCGAACTGGCCGTCCTGGGCGCCGGCGTCCTGCTCGGCGGCACCGCCGGGCTCGGCACCGTCGCGTACGCGCTGACGATCGGCCCGCTGGCGCAGCTCTTCCTGCGCTGGTGCACCGTGCCCGAAGGACCGGGGAACCCCGCCCTGTCAAGCTCCCGGAACGGATGAACCTGCGGGCGCGGGGTTGCCGCTCGTCGCGCGGCGGGGGTGGAACCTCGTAAGGTCGTCTCCGTGTTGGACGAGATGCGGATACGGGATCTTGGGGTCATCGACGACGCGGTGGTCGAGCTCGCCCCCGGCTTCACCGCCGTGACCGGTGAGACCGGCGCCGGCAAGACCATGGTGGTCACCAGCCTCGGCCTGCTGCTCGGCGGCCGGGCCGATCCGGGGCTGGTGCGCAACGGCACCGGCCGGGCGGTCGTCGAGGGCCGCCTGCAGCTGCCCGCCGGCTCGCCGGTGGCCGCCCGCGCCGTGGAGGCCGGGGCCGAGCTGGACGACGGCGCGCTGCTGATCAGCCGGACGGTCTCCGCCGAGGGGCGCTCGCGGGCGCACGTCGGCGGCCGGGCCGTCCCGGTCGGGCTGCTCACCGAACTCGGCGAGGACCTCGTCGCGGTGCACGGCCAGACCGACCAGCAGCGGCTGCTGCGCCCGGCCCGCCAGCGCGGCGCCCTCGACCGGTACGCCGGGGACGCCGTCGCCGAGCCGCTGGCCCGCTACCGCGAGGTCTACCGGCGGCTGCGCGAGGTCTCGGCGACCCTGGAGGAGCTGACCACCCGGGCCCGCGAGCGCGCCCAGGAGGCGGACCTGCTCCGGTTCGGCCTGGACGAGGTCGCCGCCGCCGAGCCGGTCGCCGGGGAGGACACCGAGCTGGCCGCCGAGGCCGAGCGGCTCGGCCACGCCGACGCGCTCTCCTCCGCCGCCACCCTCGCCCACGCCGCCCTGGCCGGCGACCCGGCCGACCCGGAGGCCCTGGACGCCGGCACCCTGCTCGCCCAGGCCCGCCGCGCCCTGGACGCGGTGCGCCACCACGACGAGCGCCTCGCCGGCCTCGCCGACCGCCTCAACGAGGTCGGCTACCTGCTCGCCGACGTGGCCGGCGACCTGGCCGGCTACGCGGACGACCTGGACGCCGATCCGGTCCGGCTGGCCGCCGTGGAGGACCGCCGTTCCGTCCTCGCCCAGCTGCTGCGCAAGTACGGCGGACCGGACAACACCCTCGCCGAGGTCCTGGCCTGGGCCGACGCCGGCTCCGCCCGGCTCGCCGAGCTCGACGGCGACGACGAGCGGATCGACGAGCTCGGCGCCCGGGAGACCGAGCTGCGCACCGAGCTGGCCGAGCTGGCCGCCGAGGTGTCCGCCGCCCGGCACGCCGCGGCCGGCCGCTTCGCCGAGGCGGTCTCCGCCGAGCTCGCCGAGCTGGCCATGCCGCACGCCCGGGTGACCTTCTCGATCAGCCGCGTCGACGACCTGTCCGGCATCGAGCTGGACGGCCGCACCGTCGCGTACGGGCCGCACGGCGTCGACGAGGTCGAGGTGCTGCTCGCCCCGCACCCCGGGGCGCAGCCGCGGCCGATCGCCAAGGGCGCCTCCGGCGGTGAGCTGTCGCGGGTGATGCTGGCGGTCGAGGTGGTCTTCGCCGGGGCCGACCCGGTGCCCACCTACCTCTTCGACGAGGTCGACGCGGGCGTCGGCGGCAAGGCGGCGGTCGAGATCGGCCGGCGCCTGGCCAAGCTCGCCGAGAGCGCGCAGGTCGTGGTCGTCACCCACCTGCCCCAGGTCGCCGCGTTCGCCGACCGGCACCTGGTGGTGGAGAAGACCCACGACGGCACCGTCACCCGCAGTGGTGTCAAGGTGCTGAACGACGAGGAGCGGGTGCGCGAACTCTCCCGGATGCTGGCCGGCCTGGAGGACTCCGAGCTGGGCCGTGCCCACGCCGAGGAGCTGCTCGCCGCGGCCAGCGCGGCCCGCCGCCGGTAGCGCCGCAGGGGCGGCGGCCCCCGCGGACGGTCGGCGACGCGCCCCAGGGGGTGCCGACTGTCCAAGAGGGCCGCCGACCTGGCAAGGTGGCGGACGGACACTGGCTTTCCAGTCCCGAGCGCCGCTCGCGGGCAATCCTCGCGGCGCGGCGTGAGTACTTGATCGAGTCGGATGCGAGACGACGTGGACCATTCCGCCGCCCGGGCCACCGCGGCCACCCCCGAACCGGGCCAGCTGCACGCGGTGCTCGTCCTGTCCGCCGGCAGCGGCGGCATCGGTGCGCACGTGCGCTCGCTGGCGCAGGGCCTGGTCGCACACGGAGTGACCGTCACGGTGTGCGCCCCCGCGGGCACCGACGCGCTGTTCGGCTTCTCCCGGACGGGCGCCCGGTTCCACCTGGTCGACATCACCCCCACGGCCGGCGCCCGCAGCGACGCCACCGCGATCGGCGAGCTGCGCCGCGCCTTCACCGGCGCCGACGTGGTGCACGCCCACGGCCTGCGCGCCGGGCTCCTCTCCGACCTGGCGCTGCGCACCGCGGGCCGCTTCCCCGGGCTGCGGCCGGAGACCCCGCTGGTGGTCACCTCGCACCACGCGCTGCTCGCCACCGGCATGGAGCGCCGGCTGCAGCGGCTGATGGAGCGCCGGGTGGCCCGCGCCGCCGACCTGGTGCTCGGCGCCTCCTCCGACCTGGTGGCCCGGGCCCGTGAGCTGGGTGCCACCGACGCCCGGCTCGGCCCGGTGGCCGCCCCGCCGATGCCCGAGGGGCGGCTGGCGCGGCCGGCGGCCCGGGCGGCGCTGCTTGGCGCGCAGGGCGGTCCTGCGGGCGGCTCCGCGGACGGCGCTGCCGGGGGCGAGGGCCGCCCGGTGGTGCTGGCGATCGGCCGGCTCGTCCCGCAGAAGGCGTTCGGGCTGCTGCTGGACGCCGCCCGGCAGTGGGCCGTCCTGGACCGGCCGCCGCTGGTGGCGATCGCCGGGGACGGCCCCGAGGGGCCCGCGCTGCGCGAGCGGGTGGCGGCCGAGAAGCTGCCGGTCGAGCTGCTCGGCCACCGCACCGACGTGCCCGACCTGCTCGCCGCCGCCGACGTGCTGGTGGTCAGCAGCCGCTGGGAGGCCCGCTCGCTGGTTGTCCAGGAGGCGATGCGGGCCGGCGTGCCGGTGGTCGCGACCGCCGTCGGCGGGATCCCCGAACTGGTCGGCGACGCGGCCCTGCTGGTGCCGCCCGGCGACGCCGCCGCCCTCGGCATCGCGGTGCGGGAGCTGCTGGACGACCCCGCGCGCCGCGTGCGGCTGGGCGCCGCCGGGCGGCAGCAGGCCGACACCTGGCCGGACGAGGCCGCGACGGTGGCCCAGGTGCTCTCGACCTACGACGAACTGGTGCAGCGCGGCTGACACCCCGACAGCGTCCCCGCGCCGCCCGGCGTCCTGCGGGCCGACGCTCCCTCAGCTTCCCTCCCGCGCGCCCGGAGCACTCCGCTCCGGGCGCGTTCGCATGCCGTCCGGATCCGCCGAACGCCGAGCCGGCGCCGCTCCTGACTGCCCGAACGGGCATCGCCCGGGCCGAGGGTTGACACATTAGTTGGTCTAGTCCAAGTTAGTGGAACGTCGCGTTCGACGAGCCGCAGACCCGGGTACGGGTCCTCGCCGGACGGTCCAACCAGCCTGCTGCCGAAGTGAGTTCAGTGTCCATTCGGTATGCGGCCCGTGAAGGGCGCCGGGCCGCGTGCCGCCCTCGAAGCCGGCCGGCCGTCGCCGCGCCGCCGAGGAGCGGTCCATCCCCCCGGCCTCCGTCCGTCCGAGCCTTGGAGTGATTGCATGCCGACGCCCGACCGCCATCTGTACCGGGCCGCCACCGACCGCCCGTACTTCAGCGCCGACGGCGAGAGCTACCTGGCGCAGACGCCCCTGAAGGACATCGAGAAGACCCGCCCGCTGCGGGTGCTCTCCGCGGAGGACTTCGCGCACTGGCGGACCTACGGCTACGTGGTCGTCCGGGAGGCGATCACCCCGCGGGCGGCCGGCCGGCTGCTGGACTTCGCCTGGGAGTTCCAGGGCCTGGACCGGGACCGCCCGGAGACCTGGTACGAGGACCGCGCGTACCGCTCCGAACTCGACCGGCACCTGCACATCTACGGCTTCGTCGAGGCGTACCAGCACCAGCTGATCTGGGACAGCCGCCAGGCCCGGCGGGTCTACGACGCCTTCGTCGACGTCTGGGACTGCGAGGAGCTGTGGGTCACCCTCGACCGGCTCAACCTCAACCCGCCCAACACCGGCAACCGCGACCGCGCGCTGATCGAACCCACCGACACCGGCTTCGACATCGAACTGCACTGGGACGTCGACTCCACGCTCGGCGTCATCCCGCAGCGCGTCCAGGGCATCATCGCGCTCAACGACACCGAGCCCGACCACGGCGGCTTCCAGTGCAACCCGGAGCTGTTCCGCCGCTTCGACCGCTGGAAGCTCGACCAGCCCGCCGACCGCGACCCGGTCCGGCCCGCCGTGGACCGCACCGAGTACCCCGTCGTCCGTCCTGAGCTCAAGGCCGGCGACCTGCTGATCTGGAACGGCATGCTGGCGCACGGCGTGGCCGCCAACACCTCGGCGCGCGGCGTGCGTTCGGTCCAGTACCTGTCGATGATGCCGGCCCTGGAGGAGCACGCGCAGATGCGCCGCTCGCGCATCGGCTCCTGGCGCGACCTCAGCACGCCGGACTGGAACGCGACCCTGCTCGGCGACGCGGTGCAGCCCGAGGCGCTGCGCTACGGCCCGGCCGAACTCACCGGCCTCGGCCGCCGACTGCTCGGGCTGGACTCCTGGCGGGGGACGGCGAGCGCCGATGCGTAGGATCTGCCTCGTCCTGCCCACCAACCGGGCCTGCACCCCCGTGATCGCCGTCGTCCACGCGGAGGCCCGCTACGCCGCCCGGCGCTTCGGCGCCGAGGTGCACTTCTTGCTCCTGGACTCCGCCGACGCCCCGGTGCGCGCCGAACACGCCGCCGCCGTAAGGGCGTTGCCCGACACGCCCGGGGTGGTGGCCCACCACCTCGACGAGGACGCGCAGCGGGCGTTCCTGCGAGCGGCGGTCGAACGCTCCGGCGCACCCGACCCGCAGCGCCTGCTCGACCTGATGCTGCCCGCCGCCCTCTCCTACGGCGCGTGCACCAACCGGGCGTTCCTGCTCGCCGCGGCGCTCGGCTGCACCTCGGTGCACCGGCGCGACTCCGACGGTGGCTACCAACTGCTGGACGGCGAACCGGTCTTCCCGATCCACCACGAACTGCTCTCGCTCGGGCGGCGCGCCGCCGACGCGGCACCCGGGGTGACCGACCGGCGGCTCGACCCGGCGCACGCCCGGAAGCCGGTGGCGCTGGTCGGCGGCTCCTTCGTGGGCGAGCCCTCCGTCGACCTCGGCGGGATCAAGGAGCTCGACCCGGCGGTCCACGAGGAGGTGGTCGGCCTCTGGGCGCCCACCGGGGCCTCCGAGGAGGAGCGCCGGGAACTGGTCGAGGAGTCGTTCACCGGGGCCGGCACCGAGCCGTTCCGCGCCGACCGGTCGGTGCTGGACATCCCCGACATCTGGCGCATCGACATGTGCAACATCGCCCTCGACCACGAGGTGTACGAGCGGGTGCCGCTGCCGCCCGCCACCGACACCATCGGCAGCGACTACTTCCTGCTGCACCTGGTGCGCGACGCCGGCCTGCCCGGGGTGGTGCACAACCGGCACATCGTGAACTCCTACACGCCCGAGCGGCGCACCGATGCCGGATTCACCGCCTACCAGCTGCGGTTCACCAAGTTCCTGCTGTCGATGCTCTACCTCTACCCGGTGTACCACGCCATGGAGGAGGCCGGCGGAGCGCTGCTGGACGGCCGGTACCGGGTGCGCCCGGAGCCGGTCGCGGAGTACGCCCGGGCCGCCGCCGGCACCGACCGCGCGGAGAACCTGCGCCGGCTGGACGTCCTGGATGTCTGCTACCGCAAACTCGGCGGCCGGTACGCGGAGTTCGCCGACCGCCTGGCGCCGCTGCGGGAGCGGCTGCTCGACGAGGCGCAGGCCGACATCGAGGACTTCGCGCTGCTGGTCGACGCCTGGGCGGCACTGGTGCGGGCGAGCCGGGCCGTCGGCGCCGAGCGGCCGGTCGGGTAGCCGGGCCGACGATGCACCAGAACCCCCTGCACGACCGCGCCCCCCTGCGCGACGGCATCGCTCTGCATGACAGCGCAGCCCTGCGGGCCGCCCTCGCGGCGGCCGACGACGACCGGATCGTCTTCGACCTCGACGGGATCGCCGGCCAGTACGCCGCGCTGCTGCGCGAACTGCCCGGCCTGGACGTCCGGTTCGCCATGAAGGCGTGCCCGGTGGACGAGGTGCTCGCCCTGCTGGCCGGGCTCGGCGCGGGCTTCGACGCGGCGAGCCCGCAGGAGATCGCCCAGGCCCTGGCCACCGGCGTGCCGGCCGGCCGGGTCCACTACGGCAACACCGTGAAGTCCGACCGGCAGATCGCCGAGGCGTACCGGCTCGGCATCCGGGACTTCGCCACCGACAGCCTGGAGGACGTCGCGGCGATCGCCGTGCACGCCTCCGGGGCCCGGGTCTTCTGCCGGCTCGCCACCAGCGGCGAGGGCGCGCTCTGGGGCCTGAGCCGGAAGTTCGGCTGCTCGGCCGAGGACGCGGTGCTGGTCATGGCGGCGGCCCGGTCGGCGGGCCTCGTCCCGGCCGGACTGTCGGTGCATGTCGGCTCGCAGCAGATGACGGCCGGGGCCTGGCAGGAGGCGTTCGACCAGCTGGCGGACGTGCTCGTCGAACTGGCCCGCCGCGGCATCCGGCCCGACCACGTGAACCTCGGCGGCGGGCTGCCCGCGCTGGGCTGCCTCGACCGGTACGGCCGGCCGCTGGACCCGCCGATGGACAAGATCTTCACGGTGCTCCGGGAGGGCGTCCACCGGCTGCGGGAGCTCTCCGCCGGGCCGCTGGACATCGTGCTGGAGCCCGGCCGGCACCTGGTCGCCGACCACGGCGCGATCCGCGCGCACGTGGCGCGGCTCTCCTCGCGCCGCCAGCTCGACGGCGGGCGGGAGAACTGGCTCTACCTGAGCTGCGGCAAGTTCAACGGGCTGTACGAGACGGACGAACTGCGCTACCGGCTGCAGTTCCCCACCCACCCGGGCGCGCCGACCCTGCCCGCCGCGGTGGCCGGCCCGACCTGCGACAGCGACGACGCCTTCCCGCAGGACGGCGCCCCGGTCCGGGTACCCGCGGCGGCGGCCTCCGGCGACCCGGTCTGGGTGCTCTCCTGCGGCGCGTACGCGGTCGGCTACACGACCCGGGGGTTCAACGGCTTCGAGCCGCTGCCGTACAGCTGCGTCGGCGGGCCCGGGGCCGCCGGGGAAGGACACGGGTAGAGCGATGGACGACGACGTCCGGATCCGGCCGCTGGCCGACGGCGACTGGGCGGAGGTGGCGGCGCTGGAGGCCGCCGCGTACACCGCGAGCGGGCTCTCCGAGGGCCGGGAGGCGCTGGAGTCCCGCGGCCGGGCCTCGCCCGGCAGCTGCTTCGCGCTGGAGCACCGCGGCCGGCTCGGCGGCTACCTGCTGGCGCTGCCGTACCCGCTCTACCGCTGCCCGGACCTCGCGCTCGCCGAGGCGGACGGCTTCCGCTCGCGCAACATGCACGCGCACGACCTGGTGATCGCGCCCCGGCTGCGCGGCCGGGGCCTGGGCCCGCGGCTGCTGGGGCACCTCGCCGGGACGGCGCGTGGTCTCGGGTACGAGCGGCTCTCCCTGGTGGCCGTCGGCGGCAGCCACGTCCTGTGGTCGCCGCTGGGCTACCGCGCGCACCCCGAGGTGGGGCTGCCGGGGAGCTACGGCACCGACGCGGTGTACATGTCCCGGCCGCTGGGCGGACCGGAAGGCGAAAGGTGATGCAGGTGTGGGGCGTACGCGACGGGTACCGGAGGGCGCAGCTGGCCATCTCGGCGCTGTTCCTCTTCCTCGGGTTCCAGTACGGCACCTGGGTGTCGCGGCTGCCGATGCTCAAGTCGGAGCTGGGCCTCGGCGAGTCGCAGCTCGGCCTGCTGCTGATGGCGTGCGGTGCGGGCGCGGCGGCGTCCTTCCCGCTGGTGGCGGTGCTGATGAAGCGGCTGGGCTCGAAGCTGCTCTCCGCGCTCTCCGCGCTGGCCCTGGCCGGGCTGCTGCTCGCGCTGGCGGTGGTGCCGAACTACCCGGTGGCGCTGGTGGTGGTCTGCCTCGACGGCCTGGCCGTCGGCTGTCTGAACGTGGCGATGAACGCCCAGGGCGCGGCGCTGGAGGAGCGCTACCGGCGGACGGCGATGGCGCGGTTCCACGCCACCTTCAGCGCGGGCACGCTGCTCGCCGCGCTGCTGGCCTCCGGGATGCACGCGCTGACGCCGGCCCTGCTCGCGCACTTCGGGGTCGCGGCCCTCGTGCTGGTGCTGATGGTCGCCCTGGCCCACGGCTCGCTCCTGGACGAGCCGGCGCCGGCCGGAGCGGAGGGGGCCGCGGCGGAGGGGGCGCCCGCGGGGGGCCGCTCCCGGCGCCGGCTGTCGCTGCCCGCCCGGGCGGTGCTCTGGATGGGCCTGGCGATGGCCTTCGGGACGGTCACCGAGGGCGCCATGAACGACTGGTCGGCGCTGTACCTGGAGGACGTGGTCGGGGCGTCCGAGGAGCTCGCGCCGCTGGGCATCGCGGTGGTGGCCGGGATGATGGTGCTGGCCCGGATCTTCGCCGACGGATGGCGCAGCCGCTGGGGCGACGCGCTGATCGTGCGGGCCGGCAGCGCGCTGGCCGGGCTCGGGTTGGCGCTGGCGCTGCTGGTCGGGGGCGTGGTGCCGACGCTGCTCGGCTTCGCCTGCGTGGGCCTGGGTGTCGCGGCGGTGACGCCGTGCGTGTACGTGGCCGCGGCGGGCCGGGGTCCGGCCGCGCTGTCGCTGGTCGCCTCGATGGGCACGGTGGGCCTGCTGGCGGGACCGGCGGTGATCGGCTTCGTCGCGGACGCCACCGGTCTGGTGTGGGGGATGGGCGCGGTGGCCGCCTCGGCGCTGCTGGTGTCGCTCTGCGCGACCCGGATCCGCTTCCCCGCCCCGGCCGGAGCGACGGCCGGCGCCGGGGCCCCGGCGGACGGGGACGCCCCGGCCGCCCCGGTGGACGCGGAGGCCGCCTGAGCCCCCGCCCGTCCGAGCCCGCGCCCGGCGCCGCTGCGCCACGGCCCCGCCCCGCCGTCCGTCCGCGGCGGGGCGGGGCCGTCGGCGTCAGACGGTGGCCTGCTCGGTGCGGTCGGCGGTGCGGGCGTCCGGCTGGGCGGACAGGTAGGCCCCGCCGCAGGCGGTGAGGCGCAGCGCGGTGTCGATCAGCGGGACGTGGCTGAACGCCTGCGGGAAGTTGCCGACCTGGCGCTTCTCGCGCGGGTCCCACTCCTCGGCGAGCAGGCCGAGGTCGTTGCGCAGCGACAGCAGCTTGTCGAACAGCTCGCGGGCCTCCTGGACCCGGCCGATCATCGCGAGGTCGTCGGCGAGCCAGAACGAGCAGGCGAGGAAGGCGCCCTCGTGGCCGGAGAGGCCGTCGACGTTCTGGCCGCTCTCGTCGTGGGTGGGGTAGCGCAGGACGAAGCCGTCCTCGGTGGCGAGTTCGCGCTGGATGGCCTCGATGGTGCCGATCACTCGCTTGTCGTCCGGCGGGAGGAAGCCGACCTGGGGGATGAGCAGCAGCGAGGCGTCGAGCTCCCGGCCGCCGTAGTACTGGGTGAAGGTGTTGCGCTCCAGGTCGTAGCCCCGCTCGCAGACGTCCCGGTGGATGGTGTCGCGCAGCTCGCGCCAGCGCTCCAGGTGGCCGTCGCCGGGCGCGTCCTCCGGGGTCTGCTCCAGCAGCTTGATGGTGCGGTCGACGGCGACCCAGGCCATCACCTTGGAGTGGACGAAGTGCCGGCGCGGGCCGCGGACCTCCCAGATGCCCTCGTCCGGCTCCTGCCAGTGGGACTCCAGGTACTCGATGAGGCGCAGCTGGAGGTGGTGGGCGTGGTCGTTGCGGACCAGGCCGGTCATGTGGGCGAGGTGCAGGGCCTCGACGACCTCGCCGTAGACGTCCAGCTGGAGCTGGCCGGCGGCGCCGTTGCCGACCCGGACGGGCTGGGAGCCCTCGTAGCCGGGCAGCCAGTCGAGGGAGGACTCGGTGAGCTCGCGCTCGCCGGCGATGCCGTACATGATCTGCAGGTTCTCGGGGTCGCCGGCGACGGCGCGCAGCAGCCACTCGCGCCAGGCGCGGGCCTCGTCGCGGTAGCCGGTGCGCAGCAGCGAGGAGAGGGTGATGGCGGCGTCGCGGAGCCAGGTGTAGCGGTAGTCCCAGTTCCGTTCGCCGCCGATGTCCTCGGGCAGCGAGGTGGTGGGGGCGGCGACGATGCCGCCGGTGGGGGCGTAGGTGAGGCCCTTGAGGGTGATCAGCGAGCGGATCACGGCCTCGCGGTAGGGGCCCTGGTAGGTGCACTGGCCGGCCCAGTCGTCCCAGAAGTCGGCGGTGGCGTCGAGCATCGCCTCGGCGTCGGGGGCATTGGGGGCGTCCAGGTGGGAGGCCTGCCAGGTGAGGGCGAAGGCGATCCGCTCGCCGGCGGCGACGGTGAAGTCGGCGTAGGTGGTGAGGTCGCGGCCGTAGGTCTCGGCCTCGCCGTCCAGCCAGACGGAGTCGGGGCCGGCCACGGCGACGGTGCGGTGGCCGCCGTCGGCCTGCTCGACGCGGTGCACCCAGGGCACGATCCGGCCGTAGCTGAAGCGCATGCGCAGGGCCGAGCGCATCCGGACGGTGCCGGAGACGCCCTCGACGATGCGGATCATCTGGGGGACGGCGTCGCGGCCGGCCAGCGGGCGGGGCGGCATGAAGTCGATCACCCGGACGGTGCCGCCCCGGGAGTCCCACTCCTGTTCGAGGATCAGCGAGTCGCCCCGGTAGCGGCGCCGGTCGGCGGGCACGGCGGGGGCGGCGGCGGTGGGCGGCGGGACCCGGAGTTCGCCCGTGTCGGTGAGGCGGACCGGCCGGGCGGGCGGGGCGGGGGCGGGCGAGGGCAGTTCGGCGGCGGCCACCTCGGCGGGGCCGATCCGCCAGAAGCCGTGCTCGTCGGTGCCCAGCAGGCCGGCGAAGACGGCCGGCGAGTCGAAGCGGGGCAGGCACAGCCAGTCGACCGCCCCGTCCCTGCTGACGAGGGCGGCGGTCTGCATGTCCCCGATGAGTGCGTAGTCCTCGATACGGCCGGCCACGTGATCTCCAAGTTGGCAAATGCGGTCACGACGCATCGGCGAGCCGTCCGAGCGAGCGGGCAGCGGGGCCGGTCCCGGGGCGCGCCGCTCCGGGACGCCCGGACCGCCGAGGGGTGGTGGCGGGCCTTGCCGGGGTGTCCGCGCGGGGCTGGGTCGAGCCCCTGGATCGGGCGGGGAGGAGCTGGATGTACGGGGAGGTCCGGTCGCGCATCGGGGACCGGGAGACGTCCTGACCTCCCTCGCCCTCCGCGTGCTCATTCGTCGGCGATGCGTCCGTGCAGCTTACGACGGACGAAAGGGGCGAAGCACGCGGACGCCGCCCGGGGCGGCCCCACAATTCGGGGGAAATGCCGTGCTTCCGGGGGGTGGCGCGCAGGATGGCTCGGAAGGATCAGCTCCGGATGGCCCGCCGGGAGGGCCTGCGGGCCTGCAGGGATGGCCCGATCGTGTACCCCGGAGTGGCCCGAGCCGGGGGGCGTACGGGAGTGGTGAGGCTCCTGTGACGAACGCGCCCGGTGGTGCGCCGGTCGTACGCCGGTCGTGTGGCGCCGGTCGGCGGGGGCGTCCCGGAACGCGCCCCGGCCGGGTCACTGATACCCTGGTATCCCGTGGACCGGTGGGATCAAACGCCCCGGACCAGCCGAACCGACGACCCTCCGAGCGCCGTGCCCCGCACCGCACTCCCGTCGCCAGGCGAGCCGAGAGCATCCCGCCCACGTCACCTTCGACACGCGACCCACGGGAGCCCCCTCTTGGCACAGCCCCATTCCGGCAAGGCAGCGAACGGCCGCGCCGTGACGACCAAGCACCTCTTCGTCACCGGGGGTGTCGCCTCTTCGCTCGGCAAGGGCCTCACCGCCTCCAGCCTCGGCGCCCTGCTCAAGGCCCGCGGCCTGCGCGTGACGATGCAGAAGCTCGACCCGTACCTCAACGTGGACCCGGGCACGATGAACCCGTTCCAGCACGGCGAGGTCTTCGTCACCGACGACGGCGCCGAGACCGACCTCGACATCGGCCACTACGAGCGGTTCCTCGACACCAACCTGCACGGCTCGGCCAACGTCACCACCGGCCAGGTCTACTCCACGGTCATCGCCAAGGAGCGCCGCGGCGAGTACCTGGGCGACACCGTCCAGGTCATCCCGCACATCACCAACGAGATCAAGTCCCGGATCCGCCGGATGGCGGCCGACGACGTCGACGTGGTGATCACCGAGGTCGGCGGCACCGTCGGCGACATCGAGTCGCTGCCCTTCCTGGAGGCCGTCCGCCAGGTCCGCCACGAGGTCGGCCGGGACAACGTGTTCTTCGTGCACGTCTCCCTGCTGCCGTACATCGGCCCCTCCGGCGAGCTGAAGACCAAGCCCACCCAGCACTCCGTCGCCGCGCTGCGCAACATCGGCATCCAGCCCGACGCGATCGTGCTGCGCGCCGACCGCGAGGTCCCGCAGGCCATCAAGCGCAAGATCTCGCTGATGTGCGACGTGGACGAGGAGGCCGTGGTCGCGGCCATCGACGCCAAGTCGATCTACGACATCCCGAAGGTGCTGCACGGCGAGGGCCTGGACGCCTACGCGGTGCGCCGCCTCGACCTGCCGTTCCGCGACGTCGACTGGACCACCTGGGACGACCTGCTGCGCCGCGTCCACGAGCCGCAGCACATCGTCAAGGTCGCCCTGGTCGGCAAGTACATCGACCTGCCCGACGCCTACCTGTCGGTGACCGAGGCGCTGCGCGCCGGCGGCTTCGCCAACAACGCCCGGGTCGAGATCAAGTGGGTCACCTCGGACGACTGCACCACGCCCGAGGGCGCCCGGGAGCAGCTCGGCGACGTCGACGCGGTCTGCATCCCCGGCGGCTTCGGCGACCGAGGCGTGGACGGCAAGGTCTCCGCCATCACCTACGCCCGCGAGAACCGCATCCCGCTGCTGGGCCTGTGCCTGGGCCTGCAGTGCGTGGTCATCGAGGCCGCCCGCAACCTGGCCGGCCTGCCCGAGGCGAACTCCACCGAGTTCGACCCGGCCGCCAAGTACCCGGTCGTCTCCACCATGGCCGAGCAGCTGGCCATCGTCGACGGCAAGGGCGACCTGGGCGGCACCATGCGCCTGGGCCTCTACCCGGCCAAGCTCGCCGAGGGCTCGATCGTCCGTGAGGTCTACGGCGGCGAGCAGTACGTCGAGGAGCGCCACCGCCACCGCTACGAGGTCAACAACGCCTACCGCGCGGACCTGGAGAAGACCGGCCTGCAGTTCTCCGGCCTCTCCCCGAAGGGCGACCTGGTCGAGTACGTCGAGTACCCGCGCGAGGTCCACCCCTACCTGGTGGCCACCCAGGCCCACCCGGAGCTGAAGTCGCGTCCGACCCGCCCGCACCCGCTCTTCGCGGGCCTGGTCAAGGCGGCCATCGAGATCAAGACGTCCGGCGAGTAGTCCGCCCCGTCCAGCCGAACGGCGGCCCCGCGATTCCCGCGGGGCCGCCGTTCGGCGTTAGATTGTGTCGTACTGACGAAAAGGGGAGAACAGTGGACGACCGGAAGATCTTCGACGTGGCCGAGGAGTGGGAGGTCCGGGAGAGCTCGACGCCCTTCCGGGGCAGGGTCACCGGGGTGCGCACCGACGAGGTCCGGATGCCCGACGGCAGCTGGGCCCGCCGCGACTACCAGACCCACCCCGGCTCCGTCGCCGTCCTCGCCCTCGACGACCGGCAGCGCGTCCTCGTCCTGCGCCAGTACCGCCACCCGGTCCGCCAGCGCCTCTGGGAGATCCCGGCGGGCCTGCTCGACGTCCCCGGCGAGAACCCGCTGCACGCCGCCCAGCGGGAGCTGTACGAGGAGGCGCACTGCAAGGCCGGCACCTGGCGGGTGCTGGTCGACTTCTACTCCTCCCCGGGCGGCACCGACGAGGCACTGCGCCTCTTCCTCGCCACCGACCTCGCCGACGCCGAGGGCGAGCGCTACGCCGCCCACGGCGAGGAGCTGGAGATCGAGACCGACCGGGTGCCGATCGACGACCTCGTGCGGCTCATCCACGCCGGCGAACTGCACAACCCCGCCCTGATCACCGGAACCCTGGCCGTCCACGCCGCCCTGCACGGCCCAGGCGGCCTCGACGCGCTGCGCCCCGCCGACGCCCCCTGGCCGGCCCGGCCCTACCCGGCCTGACCGGCCCCTCCGGTTGATCCGCGGGGGTGATTTGCCGGTTCGTACGACCGGATGTCACCCCCGCTCTCCCGGACGGTCGAACTACGCTTCGCAGGACAGGCCGCCCGCCCCGGGCCGGCTCCGCTGAGCGCCGAACGACAGGTCGGGAGTGGCACGGGTGGCGAGGAAGACGGCGACGATGGACGCGCGGCCGGCAGCGGTCGGGCCGGTACCGGACCGGCTGCCCCCCGCACCCGCCCCCTTCGTCGGGCGGCGCACCGAACTCGCTGCCCTGCGGGCCGCCGCGGCCCGCCCCGCCGAGGGCCGCTCCACCGTCCTCGTGCTGGCCGGCCGCCCCGGCTCCGGGCGGACCGCGCTCGCCGTCCGGTTCGCCGCCGAGATCGCCGCCGACTACCCCGACGGCGTGCTCTTCGCCCGCTTCTCCACCCCCGACGGCACCCGGCTGGAACCCTCCCGGGCCGCCCGCCGCCTGCTCGAACAGCTCGGCGCCGACACCGCCGCCGTCCCGCTGCCCGGCGCCGCCGGCGAGGACCGCGACGACCCCGCCTGCACCGCCCTGCGCACCGCGCTGGCCGGCCGGCGGGTGCTGCTGGTGCTCGACGACGTCCGGGACGCCGGGCAGCTGTGGCCGCTGCTCGCCGACGAACCCGGCTGCCTGGTGGTCGCCACCACCGCAGGACCGCTCACCGGCATCGAGGACATCGACCCCTGCATCCTCGGCGGCCTCGACCGGCCCGCCGCCGGGCACCTGCTCGCCGACCTGGTCGGCGCCACCCGGATCGCCGCCGACCCGGTCGGCGGCGCCGACCTCGCCGAGGCCTGCGCCGCCGGGCCCGCCGCGCTGCGCCTGATGGCGGGCTGGCTGCGCGGCAACGCCAAGGCGGCCGTCACCGACGCCGCCCGGGAGCTCGCCCGGGTCACCGGGTCGGCCCCGGAGCCCGCCGACGGCCCCGGGCGCAAGGCCGCCGCCGACCCGGCCCGGAAGCCCGGTACGGAGACCGGCCCGGCCGAGCCCGCCCGGAAGCCCGGCGCAAAAACCGACCCGGCCGACCCCGACGGGGCCGCCGACCCCGGGAGCACCGGGCCCCTCCCGGCCGGGGACGGGCAGCCGCCGCAGCCCCCCGCCGACCGGCAGCGCCGCTCCCGGCCCGGCCGGCACCCCGCACCGCCCGCCGAGGAGGCCGGCGACCCGGAGACCTGGGTGAAGCCCGACCCGGAGCCCGCCGAGCCCGTCCCGGTACCCGACAGCGACCCGCTGGTCGGGGCCTTCACCCTGCTGTACGCCACCCTGCCCGCCGCCCAGGCGCGCCTGCTGCGCACCCTCACCCTGGCCCCCGCGCAGACCGCCGACCTGCGCACCGCCTCCGCCCTGGTGGGCTGCCCCGCCCCCGAGGCGGCGACCATGCTGGCGGCGCTCGCCGAGCGCGAACTCCTGGGGGAGGAGCCGCCCGCCGCCGACGGCACCCCCCGCTACCGGGTGCCCGGACGGCTGCACCCCCGGCTGGTCCGGCTGCGCGAGAGCGAGGACCGGCCGGCCGAGACCGAACTGGCCCGGGCCCGGCTGCTGGAGCGGCTGGTCCGGCTGACCGACGCGGCGCGCGCCCTGCTCGACCCGGCCGGCGGCCCGGGCCCCGAACCGCTGCCCGGTCCGCTGCGGCTGCGCTCCGCCGCCCAGGCCCGGCAGTGGCTGCTCGGCGAGCGCGACCTGCTGCTCGGCGCGGTCGCCGACGCCATCGGCCAGGGCGACCTGGACGGTTCGGCGGGCCGGCTGGTCACCGCCCTGCTGCGGGCGCTGCCGCTGACCGGCGCCGCCGCGCCCGCCGACCTCTACCGGCTGCACGAGCTGGTGCTGACCGTGGCCGAGCGGCACGGCGCCTCCCGCCGGGCCGCCGCCGCGCTGCTCAACCTGGGCGACCTGCAGGCCGCCGCGGACCGCTGGGACCGGGCCGTCGCGCACTACCGGGCGGCCCTGGACCACGCCCGGGCTGCGGGTGACGAGGCCGCCTGCGCCCGCGCCCTGGAGGGCGCGGCGGGCTGCCACCGGGCGCTCGGCGACGCGGTTCGCGCCGCGGATTCCTACGGCCGGGCCCTGGGGCTGCGGCAGGCAGCCGACGACCGGCCCGCGGAGGCCCGGCTACTGGCCCGGCTGGCCGAGGCGCACACCGCGCAGCGCCGCTTCGACGAGGCCGAGCGGGAGTACCGCGCGTCGCTCGCGGTGCTGCGCCGGCTGGGGGACGAACAGGGCCACCGGGCGGTCGGCGCCGCCCTCGCGGAGCTGCGGGAACGCCTCGGATCGGGCTGGTAGACGGTGACCGCTCCGGAGTGCCGAGAGGTGGTTTCGGAGTATTGTCGGACTTGCCCGGAAGAGGCCACTTTGGCAGGAAGATCGTCAGGGAAGCCTACGAACCTGCCAATGTGTCCGGCAGATTTATTCACTTTGGAAGGCTGACACGCCGCCTGGGCTTCATTACACTCGAACTCAGTCGCGCAGCGAACCGTGCCCCGGCGTACCCGGAGGCTTCCCCACGTGCGCGTCGCCCGCCGGTCTTCTCCGGTAGGGACCCCCATGGCAAGAGGACGTGTTTAGCCGTGAAGGTCGGCATCCCCCGCGAGGTCAAGAACCACGAGTACCGCGTGGCCATCACGCCCGCCGGCGTGCATGAGCTCGTCCGCAACGGACACGAGGTCTACATCGAGGACAACGCCGGTGTCGGCTCCTCGATCCCCAACGAGGAGTACGTGGCCGCCGGCGCCACCATCCTCCCCACCGCCGACGAGGTGTGGGCCACCGCCGACCTGCTGCTGAAGGTCAAGGAGCCCATCGCCCAGGAGTACCACCGTCTGCGCAAGGGCCAGACCGTCTTCACGTACCTGCACCTCGCGGCCGACCGCGCCGGCACCGACGCGCTGGTCGCCTCCGGCACCACCGCCATCGCGTACGAGACCGTGCAGCTCGCCAACGGCGCCCTGCCGCTGCTCGCCCCGATGTCCGAGGTCGCGGGCCGGCTCGCCCCGCAGGTCGGCTCCTACCACCTGATGCGCCCGGCCGGCGGCCGCGGCGTGCTGCCCGGCGGCGTGCCCGGCACCCACCCGGCCAAGGCCGTCGTCATCGGCGGCGGCGTCTCCGGCTGGCACGCGGCCACCATCGCCATCGGCATGGGCTACGACGTGACCCTGCTGGACCGCGACATCAACAAGCTGCGCGAGGCCGACAAGATCTTCGGCACGAAGATCAAGGCGATCGCCTCCAACTCCCTGGAGCTGGAGAAGGCCGTCCTGGAGGCCGACCTCGTCATCGGCGCGGTGCTGATCCCCGGCGCCAAGGCCCCCAAGCTGGTCACCAACGAGCTGGTCTCCCGGATGAAGCCGGGCTCCGTGCTCGTCGACATCGCCATCGACCAGGGCGGCTGCTTCGAGGACTCCCGCGCCACCACGCACGCCGAGCCGACCTTCCAGGTCCACAACTCGGTCTTCTACTGCGTGGCGAACATGCCGGGCGCCGTCCCGAACACCTCCACCTACGCGCTGACCAACGCGACGCTGCCGTACGTCGTCGAGCTGGCCAACCGCGGCTGGAAGGACGCGCTGCGCCGCGACCCGGCGCTGGCCAAGGGCCTCAACGTGCACGAGGGCCAGATCACCTACGCCGCCGTCGCCGAGGCGTTCGGCCTGGAGTCCGTCTCCCTGGAGAGCGTCCTCGCCTGAGGCTCTCCCCCCGGACGGCGCACCGCCGTCCCACCGGAGCTGCGGCCGTGACGCCGCAGCTCCGGTGCCGGGCCGTCCCCTGCGGGCGGCCCGGCCGGCCCCCGACCCTCCCTCCTGCCCGCCGCCGGGCCGGAGCGGCCCCGGTCGGGGGCTTCGGCATGCCCGGACACCGCCGTTCAACAGCGCCTTGAGCCGTTGCGTCGCTGTGTCGTCAAATATCTGTGGGTCGCGTCACCCCACCGCAGAAACGTTAGGGTCAAGGGCCCTTTCATCCCTTGACAGAGGGTGGGCCGACAGTCGACACATCAGGCCCACTACCGTGGATTGTGTTGCTGCGAACGCCTTGAACGGCCTAGAGTCGCAAACCGTCGGCATGCTGCCACGCTGACGAATCGACATAGAGTCCTGGATGGCCAAGGAGGTAAGACGACTTGTGAATGAGTCGACATTTGCTCCCGGGGGTGGTCAGCCAGGACTGGCGGAGCTTTCCGCCGGACAGCCGAGTGAGGAGCCCGGGGCCCGGCAGGCCACCGTCGGCTCGGCCGAGGTCGGCTCGGTCGCGCTCCGTACCTTCGAAGCACGCCAGAACACAGCACAGGTGACCACGGTGACCGACTACGACGCCGACCTGCAGGCCTACGGCCTGGCCTACGGCGAGTTCGCCTACGGCGCCTACGACGACCCGGACGCCGAGTACGAGCCGGACCCGGAGTACGCCGCCACGCTGGCCCCCGACGCCGCGCGCCAGCGCCGCGAGCGGGTCGGCCCCACCGGCCGTCCGCTGCCGTACTTCCCGATCCCCGCGCCGGTGGCCGAGCACGGCCCCGCGCAGATCATCGCGATGTGCAACCAGAAGGGCGGCGTCGGCAAGACCACGTCGACCATCAACCTGGGCGCCGCGCTGGCCGAGTACGGCCGCCGGGTGCTGCTCGTCGACTTCGACCCGCAGGGCGCGCTCTCGGTCGGCCTCGGCGTCAACCCGATGGAACTCGACGTCACCGTCTACAACCTGCTGATGGAGCGCGGGCTGACGGCCGATGAGGTGCTGCTGAAGACCGCCGTCCCCGGCATGGACCTGCTGCCCTCCAACATCGACCTGTCCGCCGCCGAGGTGCAGCTGGTCAGCGAGGTCGCCCGGGAGTCCGCGCTCGCGCGCGCCCTGAAGCCGCTGCTGCCCGACTACGACTACGTCATCATCGACTGCCAGCCCTCGCTGGGCCTGCTGACGGTCAATGCACTGACGGCCGCTCACAGCGTCATCGTGCCGCTGGAGTGCGAGTTCTTCGCGCTGCGCGGGGTCGCACTGCTCACCGAGACCATCGAGAAGGTCTGCGAGCGGCTCAACCCCGAACTGCGCCTGGACGGCATCCTGGCCACCATGTACGACTCCCGGACGGTGCACAGCCGCGAGGTCCTGGCCCGCGTCGTCGAGGCCTTCGGGGACCACGTCTTCCACACCGTCATCGGGCGCACCGTCAGGTTCCCGGAGACCACCGTGGCCGGTGAGCCCATCACCACGTACGCGACCAACTCGGTCGGTGCCGCCGCCTATCGCCAGCTCGCCAGGGAGGTGCTCGACCGGTGCCGCCCCGCCGAGTGAGTCTCCCGGGTGCCGACGAGCTGTTCCGGACCACCGGCGGGATGGCGCTGTCGCCCTCCCTTGCGCCGCGTCCGGCCGCCGAGGCGCCCAGACCGGAGACCGCACGGGCCGTCGACGGCACGGACGGTGCCGAGGCCGCCGACGGCGCCGAGGGCGCCCCGGGGCACGCCGCGACCGGACAGCCGCAGGAGCAGGACCGGACGGCGCAGCCGTACGGCGGGCGGGGTGCGCAGCCGGGCTCGGTGCCCGGGCCGGCGCAGCCCGCACAGGTGCCGCCCGCCGCACAGCCGCCCGCCCGGCAGCAGGCCGGGCGAACCGCCGGCGCAGCCGCCCCCGGGGCGGCCGTCCCGGCCGGTCGCGCCGTCCCGCCGGCGGGTGCCGCCGCCCGGCACGCCGCCCCCGAGGAGCCGACCGGCACCCGGGCCCGCCCGCGCGGCCGCGCCGCGCGCCGCCCGAGCGGCCGGGAACGGCACGACGAGAAGATCACCGTGTACGTCTCCGCCGAGGAACTCATGGACCTCGAACACACCCGGCTGGTGCTGCGCGGCGAGCACGGCCTGGCCGTGGACCGCGGCCGGATCGTCCGCGAGGCCATCGCGGTCGTGCTGGCCGACCTGGAGCAGCGCGGCGAGGCGAGCATCCTGGTGCGGCGGCTGCGCGGCCGCTGACCGGCTGGCCCGGGGCGCGGCGTGTCGGCAGCCCCCGTGCGGGGGGTGCCGCGGCGCCGGGTGAAGATGGACCGCCATGCCGAACGACCCCCGCCCGCCCGTCGGCCCCGGTGCCGCGTCCCCCGAGGCCGCGTTCCCCGAGGCTGCCGCCCACGACGCCGTCGGCCGCGACGCCGGCCGGCGCGCTGCCGACCGCCGGGCCGCCGACCGCCGGGCCGCCGTGCCCGCTTCCGCTCCCGCTTCCGTTCCCGCTTCCGTTCCCGGGGCCGGGGAGGGGCCGCGGGGCGGCTTCCGGGTGCGGCTGGAGAACTTCGAGGGGCCCTTCGACCTGCTGCTCGGCCTGATCGCCAAGCACCGGATGGACGTCACCGAGGTCGCGCTGGCCACCGTCACCGACGAGTTCCTGGCGTACATCCGCGCCATGGGCCCGGACTGGGACCTCGACGCCGCCACCGAGTTCCTGGTGGTCGCCGCGACCCTCCTCGACCTCAAGGCCGCCCGGCTGCTGCCCGCCGCCGAGGTCGACGACGAGGAGGACCTCGCCCTACTGGAGGCGCGCGACCTGCTCTTCGCCCGGCTGCTGCAGTACCGCGCCTACAAGCGGGCCGCCGCGCTCTTCGGCGAGCGCTGGGCCGCGGAACTGCTGCGGCAGCCCCGCCCGGGCGGGCCGGAGCCCCGGCACGCCGGACTGCTGCCCGAGGTGGTCATCACCGTCGGCGCGGAGCGGCTGGCCGAACTCGCGGCGCGGGCTATGGCGCCCAAGCCCCGGCCGGTGGTCTACGTCGACCACATCCACACCCCGCCGGTGAGCGTGCGCGAGCAGGCCGGGCTGGTCGTCGGGCTGCTCACCGAGCTGGGCGAGGCAACCTTCCGGCAGCTGGTCGCCGACGCCCCGGACGACCTGGTCGTGGTCGCCCGCTTCCTGGCGCTGCTGGAGCTGTACCGCGAGCGGGTGCTGGCCTTCGACCAGCCCGAGGCGCTCGGCGAGCTGCTGGTCCGCTGGGTCGCCGAGGAGGGGCACGGGCCGGTCGAGGTGACCGACGAGTTCGATGCGCCGGGTCCCGGCGACATGAAGGGTTCTCGTGCCGAGGGTTCCGGAGCGGCGGCTTCCGGGGCGGCGGTTTCCGGTGCGACTGGTGAGGGTGAGGTGGCGGGACGATGAGCGCCGACACGGGGAGCGGCGGACGGCCACTGCGCCGCCCGCTGGGGCTGCCGGGGCAGCCGCGGGCCGAGGAGTGGCTGGAGCCCGCGGTGGCGCCCGTGGAGCCCCCGCAGGCGGCTCCACGGGCCCCGCGGACGGCCGCAGGGTCGACCGCCGCCCGGACGGCCGCCCAGACGCCCGCCCAGGCCCCCAGGGAGGTCGCCGGGGAGGCAGCCGGCCCGGTGCTGCCCGCGACCGGTCGGCAGGTGGTGCACCAGAAGTCGGCCCCGCCGGCCCCCGATGTGCGGCCGGCGCCCACCGCGGACCCCGGGCCCACCGCGGACCCCGGGCCCGCCGGGGAGGCCGCCGGGTACGGGCTGCGGGCCGAACTGGAGGCGATCCTGATGGTCGTCGACGACCCGGCCGCCGAGGAGCACCTGGCCGCCGTCCTGGAGCGCCCCCGGGCCGAGGTGGCCGCCGCGCTGCGCGAACTGTCCGCCGAGTACACCGCCCAGGGCCGCGGCTTCGACCTGCGGCTGGTCGCCGGCGGCTGGCGGTTCTACAGCCGTGCGGACTGCTCGGCGGCCGTCGACCGCTACCTCCTGGACGGCCGGCAGGCCCGGCTCACCCAGGCCGCGCTGGAGACGCTGGCGGTCGTCGCGTACCGGCAGCCGGTGTCCAGATCACGGGTGTCCGCCGTCCGTGGTGTGAACTGCGACGGCGTGATGCGTACCCTGGTACAGCGAGGACTGGTGGAAGAGGCCGGATCCGAGCCCGAAACAGGTGCGATCCTGTATCGGACGACGAACTACTTCCTGGAACGGATGGGGCTCCGCGGCCTGGACGAGCTGCCGGAGCTCGCCCCGTTCCTGCCCGAGGTCGACGACGTGGAAGCGGAGTCCCTGGAGGGCACGATGATCGCGGAGGCGGTCGCCGCCGCTGCCGCGCAGGCCGCAGGCGGCAGTGGCGATGCCGATCGGGCAGCGCCCTGATCGGCAGGGGGTTGTGAGGTCGGCCGAAACGACCGCACATCCCAGACGGAACGACGTACGGACACTTTGATGCGCAGCAGTGGCAACGGCAGGAACAGCGGCGGCGGCAGCGGCCGGGGCGGACAGGGCGGCAGCCGGGGCGGCGGCTCCTACGGCGGCGGCCGGGGGGGTGCGGGCCCGCGCGGCGGGTCCGGTTCGCGGGGCGGCTCCTCGTCGCGCGGCGGCTCTGGCGGCGGCTCGTACGGCAGCAGCGGCTCCGGCGGCGGCTCGTACGGCAGCAGCGGCTCCGGCGGCGGCTCGTACGGGCGCGACGACCGGCGGGATGGCCGGCGCGACGACCGCCGGAACGACCGGCGCTTCCCCGACCGCCCGCTGCGGCCCGAGGAGCGGCGCTACGACCGCCCCGAGTACGGCGGCGGCCCCAACGCCACCCCCGCCCGCGGCGGCTTCGCCGGACGCCGTCCGGGCCCGGCCCCGCGTCCGCGCAAGGAGGGCCAGGGCGCCCCGGGCGACCCGCGCCGCCAGCCGCAGCGCTCCCGCGAGCTCCAGGCGAAGATCGAGGACGCCGTCCTCGCCCGCCACGACAAGCCGGGCGTCAAGCTGCCCAAGACCTTCGGGGAGCCCGAGGGCGAGCGCCTGCAGAAGGTGCTGGCCCGCGCCGGTATCGGCAGCCGCCGCGCCTGCGAGGAGCTGATCGAGCAGGGCCGCGTCGAGGTCAACGGCCGGCGGGTCACCGAGCAGGGCAAGCGCGTCGACCCGGAGAAGGACGAGATCAAGGTCGACGGCCTGACCGTCGCGACCCAGTCCTACCTGTTCTTCGCGCTGAACAAGCCGGCCGGCGTGGTCTCCACCATGGAGGACCCGGACGGCCGCCAGTGCCTCGGCGACTACGTCACCAACCGCGAGACCCGGCTCTTCCACGTCGGCCGCCTCGACACCGAGACCGAGGGCATCATCCTGCTCACCAACCACGGCGAGCTGGCCCACCGCCTCACCCACCCCAAGTACGGGGTGACCAAGACCTACCTGGCCGCCATCCAGGGCCCGATCCCGCGCGACCTGGGCAAGCAGCTCGCCAAGGGCATCGAGCTGGAGGACGGCTACGCCCGCGCCGACAGCTTCAAGGTCATCTCCAACGTCGGCAAGAACTACCTGGTCGAGGTGACCCTGCACGAGGGCCGCAAGCACATCGTCCGCCGGATGCTCTCCGAGGTGGGCTTCCCGGTCGAGAAGCTGGTCCGCACCCACTTCGGCCCGATCGCCCTCGGCGACCAGAAGTCCGGCTGGCTGCGCCGGCTGACCAACCCCGAGGTCGGTCAGCTGATGCGCGAGGTCGGCCTGTAGGCCGCTGCCGCGACACCCGGGAGGGCCTCCCCGCCGAACGGCGGGGAGGCCCTCCGGCCGTTCGGCGGGGGGTCGCCCCGGCGGTCGGCGGATTTCATTGTGAAACGGGACGCACCGCCACGTCATGCCTTGTCAGCGCCATGATCCTTGGCGCAGGATTGCCACCTGCCCACGAGCCGCCGGGTGGCGGAACCGCGCCACTGCGGCGCCGCGGGCACGAGGCGAAGGGGAGCGGCGCCGTGTCCGACGCACCACTCAGTACGCTCGGACTGGCCGAGCCGGACGGGCAGGTCTACGCCGCCCTGGTGGCCAATCCGCAGTCCACCGCCGAGGACCTGGCCGAGCAGTGCGCACTGACGCTCCAGCAGAGCGCCCGCGCCCTGGACCGGTTGGCGCAGCAGGGGATGGCCACCCGCGCGCCGGTCGACCGGCGGCGCTTCCTGCCGGTCGCCCCCGACGTGGCGATCGGCACCCTGATAGGGCACCGCGAGTCCGAGCTGCGCCACGCCCGCGCCGAGATGCACCGCCTGATGGACGCCTTCCGGGAGGCCTCCCGCTACACCGACCCCGCGCACTCGGTGGAGGTGCTCACCGGCGGCGAGGCGATCGCCCAGCGGCTGGAGCACATCACCGAGACCAGCCAGTACCAGGTGCGCGGCTTCGACTGCCCGCCGTACATCCAGGACCCGGTGGCCAACAGCCCGCTGCAGAGCAAGCGGATGAAGGAGGGCGTGCGGTTCCGGACGATCTACGACCGGGAGGCCGTCGCCTGGCCGGGCCGGCTGGAGCGGAACATCCTGGTCGGCGTCGCGGACGGCGAGGAGGCCCGGGTCCGCCCCGCTCTGCCGATGAAGATGATGATGTCCGACGACCGGATGGCGGTCATCCCGATCAGCTCCGGCGACAGCGTGCTGGACGCCGCGTACGTCATCCACCCCTCCGCGCTGCTCCAGGCCCTGGACACGCTGTTCGAGGCGGAGTGGGAGCGGGCGGTGCAGCTGCAGGCCGCGATCGGCGCGGCCGAGGACGCCCCGGAGCCGGAGGCCGACCACCGCAAGCTGCTGGGCCTGCTGGCGGCCGGCCTGACCGACGAGTCGATCGCCCGCTCGCTCGGCTGGAGCGCCCGCACCACCCAGCGGCGGCTGCAGGGCCTGATGCGCGAACTGGGCGCCACCACCCGCTTCCAGGCCGGCATGGCGGCCCGGGAGCGGGGCTGGCTGTAGCGCGGGGACCGGCCGGGCGAGGGGGCGGTCGGCGGTCGGCTCAGCTCCAGGGCGACAGGGTCGTCCAGGTGCCGTCCGGCCCGCGCTCGACCTTCTCCAGACCGACGACGGCGTTGCGGTTCAGCCGCCCGTAGATGTGCGGGAACAGCACGCCGGGGGTGGAGCCGGGCGGCGGTGCGCCGTTCGGGGCCTCCCACTTGACCATCGGCTCCACCATCGCCTCCTCGATCAGCAGCACCATCAGCGGACCGCGGGTGTCGGCGAAGAAGGCGTTGGCCACGGCCAGCGCCGTCGGTTCGTCCGCCGAGCAGTGGATGAAGCCGTCGGTGAGCAGTGAGGCGGTGGCGTACGGGCGGCCCGGGTCGGCCAGCCAGTCGTCCAGGGGTGCGAGGTGCAGGATCATGTTCCTGTTGTACCTGAACGGCCCGCGCCGCAACGGCCGGTGGCGGCGCGGGCCGACGGGAGTGTCACGGCCGGGCGGGTGCGACGGACCCGGGCGGCACGGGCCGTGCGGGCCCGGGTGGCACAGGCCGCACGGGTCCGCACGGCGCAGGCCGCACGGGCCCGGGTGTCACAGGCCCGGGTGTCACAGGCCCGCCACCTTCGAGGACGCCGACACCTCGTACACCAGGGTCACGGTGCGCCGGGCGCCCGGCCCGAGCGGGAGGTCCCAGCGGACGATGCCCTCGGCGTCGAAGGCGTCCGGCGCCGGCGAGCACTCCTCCTTGCGCAGCCGCACCTCGACCGCCGACACCTCGGAGACCGGCACCCGCTCGCGGACGGTCACCAGCTGCTCGTCGTGCTCCTCCGGCCCGGAGAAGCGCGACACGTGCAGCCGCACCGTACGGGTCGTCACCTGGCGCTGCGAGAGCCCCGAGGTGGACTGCCGCTCCTCCGTCTCGCGCACCACCCGGTACCCGTCCGAACTGCCGAACGCCAGCTCGGCGTCGGCGCCCGCCGCGGTGAACGCCAGCTCGCCGCGCCCGGTGAAACCGCTGCCGCGCACCAGCTCCACCGGCCCGGCCAGCAGCGCGTGCCCGGCCCCGTTGCGGAACCGCACCACCTGGGTGACCAGCGGCGACAGCTCCGGCGCGCATGCGTACTCGCTGCCCGCCGACGCCGTGAAGGCGCCCAGCGGCACCCGGTGCGCCCGTCCGTCCGAGGGCACGGTGGCCGGGGCGGGCGCGGACAGCACCCGGACCTCGCCGCCGTCGTCCACGCCCGGCACCGCCTCCGACGGGCCCAGCGTGCTGATCGCCTCCTCGCGCAGCTCGACCTCGACCGTGCGGCGCTCCTCGGAGGTGCGCTCGCGCAGCGTCAGCAGGTCCTCGGTGAGCGAGGGCGGGTCGGTGGCCAGCGCCGTCCGGGCGGTGGAGAGGGTCAGCCGCACGCCCGTCCAGTCCTCGCCGGTGCGCTGCCAGACCACGGCCTCGGACTCCAGCCGCAGCGAGCCCTCGACCAGCGAGGCCCGGTAGGAGGGGCGCCACAGCGCGCACGGCACCAGGTGGGCCACCGTCAGCCCGGCTGGCCCGGCCCGCTCCGCGTCCACGGTCAGGTCCAGGTGGGCGACCAGTTCGACGGGCTGCTCCTCGGCCTGGTCGAGGGCCGCCCGGGCGTCGCCGAGCTCCGTCTCCAGGCGGCCCACCCGGGAGCGGGCGGCGCGCAGCTCCTCGCCGTACCGCTCGCGCTCGGTGTCGACCCGGTCCAGCTCGCGGCTCCAGCGGGCCCGTTCGAGCTCGCCGCGGCCGGCGCCCTCGCCGATCTCGCGCAGCAGGTCCGCGCCCAGCCTGGCCAGCAGCGCCAGCCGGGCCTCCAGCCGCTCGCAGCGGGCCTCCTCGTCGCGCCGCAGCCCGTCGAGCTCGTGGACGCGGTGGCGCAGCGCAGAGTCCTGCGGGCCGGGCGGCTGCGGGTCGCGCGGCGTCCAGGTGCGCACGACCCGGGAGTCCAGGACCCGGACGCCGGGGGTGACGGAGTGCGCCTGCACGGTGCGGTCGACGGCGAGCGCCGTGATCGGCCCGAGCCGCAGCCGCTGCACGCCGGCGGCGAGGACGACCTCCGCCGTGCGCTCCAGGTGGCTGCGGTCCTCCAGGCAGGTGACGGCGGTGACCGGGAGGGGGGTGGTGGTGCTGGTCATGGGTCAGTTCCTCCGGTTTCCGCCGACGATGGCCTTTCCGGCCGGGATACGGATCTCGAAGCCGCCGTGCAGTTCGGCCCGGCCGCCCGGCGGCAGCTCGACCCGCCAGAGCCGGGTGGACGCCGGGACCTCCGACGACGGTTCGTCCGGCGCCCGCCAGTCGGCCCGCTCCTCGATCCTGATGTCCGCCTCGGACGCGACCGGCACCCGCTCGCGGACCTCCACGGTGACCGGACGGGCGAGCCGGTTCGCCAGCTCCACGTGGACCTTGTGGTCCAGCACGGTGCTGCTGCTCAGCATGCCTGCCGTCGACTCGCGCAGCTCGGTGCGGCGCGCCACCTCGACCGCCTCGGTGACGCCGAGGCCCAGACGGCGGACACCGCCGGGCGCGAGCGTGGGCAGTGCGGCGGTGAGCAGGAACTCCCCGTCCACCGTCACCTCGACCGGACCGGCGAGGACCGCCTGAGCGGTGCGGTTGGCGATCACCAGCGTCCCGTACACCTTCTCCTCGACGGACGGCACGGTGACGTACTCCGGGCTCAGCGACACCGGGATCTCGGCGACCGTCACCGTGTGCCAACCGGCGTCGGAGGGGATGTCGGCGGGCGCGGCGGCGTCGAAGCGGTGGTCGAACGAGCCGGCCGAGACGCGCGGCGGCACGCAGTGGCGCGGCAGCGGCAGGTCCAGCACGGCGTCCGGGCCCGCGGCGCGCGGCGCGGGCGGCTGCAGCCTGCCGCGGCGGGCCGCCGACTGCTCCGGACCGGCCAGCACCAGCGCCGGGTAGTCCAGCAGGGCGGCGTCCGGCACCGGCGGACCGGCCGGCGGCTGGTGGAACGCGGGAGGGGACGGCTGGTACGGCGCGGGGGCGGGCGCTCCGGCGAACCCCTGCAGCGCCATCCTCGGGGCGGCCGCCGCGACCGGCGCGACCGGGACCTGCATCGGCGGCGGAGGCGGCCCGCCGTAGCCGCCGAAGCCCCCGGGCGCCTGGGGCGCGGAGGGCGCGGCGTACGGCTGGGCGGCCCCGGGCGCGGGCGGCAGCGGCGGTGAGCCCTGCAGGAACGGGGCCGGGGCGGTGTCCGCCTGCTCGGCGAGCGAGCCGCCGCGGCGGGCCCGGGCCGCGGGGGAGGAGGCCCGCTTGGGAGCCGGGCCGCCCGGCCGACCCGGGCGGTCGAGGGAAGCCCGGCCGGTCGTGGCCGCCCGCGGGCGCGGCGCGGGCCGCGAACCCACGGCGTCGAACCCGCCGAACAGGTCGGTCAGACCGCTCGGCGGCTCCCGCCAGCCCGACGGCGCCGGGGCCGGCTGGCTGCGGCCGATCCGCAGCGAGCGCAGCTTCGGCAGGTCGGTGCGGCGCTGCAGGTCGGCGGTGGACAGCGCCAGCCGTACGCCCGTCCAGTCCTCGCCGGTCAGCTGGGCCACCGAGGCCCGCAGCACCAGCCGCCCGGTGTCCTCGCCCTGCCGGTACGCCAGCCGGTAGGCGGGCACCCAGCGCGCGGCCGGGACGCCGTACTCCAGCTCCAGGTCCAGTTCGGCGCCCTCCCCGGCGCCGGTCACGGTGAGCAGGGCGGTCGCGGAGGTCTCCACCGGCTCGCCGCGGTCGGCGGTCGAGGCGCGCCGGTACCGGTCGGCCAGCACGGCGCTCGCGTGCTCGGCCCGCTCCAGCTCCCGGACCAGCTCGCGGTCCCGGGCGTGCAGGGCGGCCAGCCGCTCGTCGACGAACTCGGCCAGCTCCAGCCAGGCGTCCGCCGGGGTGCGGCGGTGCGGGTCGTCCGGCCGGGCCGGCGGCGGGACGGCCTGCAGGGCGGCCGTGTCGGCGATCGCCTCCCGCAGCCGCACCAGGCGCTCGCGCAGCGCCTCCTCGCGCTCCCCGGCCTCCTCCAGCTCACGGCGCAGCTCCGGCAGCTCGGCCGGCGAGCGGAGCACGGCGACCGGCTCCAAGCGGGCCTCGGACACCGCCGCGCCGGCCGGACCGTCCAGTACCCGGGCCCGCAGCGAACGGCCGTCCAGCTGCCGGGGCAGTCCGGTCAGCCGCACCCGCCCGCCCGCCGGCACGGTCACCCGGGCCCGGCGGCAGCAGACCGCGCCGGTGGCGTAGACGACCACCGAGTCGAGGACGGAGGGCGTGCCGGTGCTCCTGGTGTCGGTCCTGGTGGTGCTCTCGGCGTCGGTGGTGCTGTCGGTCCCGCCGGTCCCGTCGTTGCTGTCGTCCACCCCGCGTGTCCCCTTCCCTCGTACCGCACTGCTCGGGCGCTCAGTCTGCCGCCCGCCGGGCGGGGCGTCGCCTGTTTTCGGCGGGTGTCCCGGCCGGCCGCCCGTCGCCCGACCGCTTGCACGGAGGGTCCGGGCGGTGCGGGCGGCCGGGGCGGGAGTGCGGCGTGGGCGCGTGCGGCATCCGTGGTGGGGGACGGGCGCGGGTCGCCGACGGTTGCGGCCCGGGCCGCCGGTTCCGCGGCGGTCCGGGGCAGCGGTCCGGCGCGCGGAACGGTTGCGCGCGGGGTGGCACGGATGGGGGAGGATGAGCGGACACGCACCGCCCGTATCGGACCGTCACAGGAGACCCAGCCCGCCATGCGCACTGCCGCCGTCGTCGGTACCGGACTCATCGGCACCTCCGCCGCACTCGCCCTCACCGGGCGCGGGCTGACCGTCCACCTGGAGGACGCCGACCCCGACGCCGCCCGCACGGCCGCCTCGCTCGGCGCCGGCACCACCGAACCGGCCGACGGCCCGGTCGACCTGGCGATCATCGCGGTGCCCCCGGCCCTGGTCGGCAAGGTGCTCGCCGACTGCCAGCGCCGCGGACTCGCCCGCTGGTACACCGACGTGGCCAGCGTCAAGGCGGGCCCGCGCGCCGAGGTCGCCGCCCTCGGCTGCGACACCGTCCACTACATCGGCAGCCACCCGATGGCCGGCCGCGAGCGCTCCGGCCCGCTGGCCGCCCGCGCCGACCTCTTCGAGGGCCGCCCCTGGGTGCTCACCCCCACCGCCGACACCGACACCGAGACCCTCAACGCGGCCCTGGAACTGGTCGCCCTCTGCGGCGCGATGCCGATCGTCATGGACGCCGCCGCGCACGACCGCGCCGTCGCCCTGGTCTCGCACGCCCCGCAGCTGGTCTCCTCGCTGGTCGCCGCCCGGCTGGAGCACGCCGACGAGACCGCCATAAGGCTCTCCGGCCAGGGTGTGCGCGACGTCACCCGGATCGCGGCCTCCAACCCCGGCATGTGGGTCGACATCCTCTCCGCCAACGCCGGCGCCGTCGCCGACATCCTCGACGAGGTCGCCGCCGACCTCGGCGAGACCGTCACCGCCCTGCGCGCCCTGCAGGCCGCCGAGCAGGGCGAGCGCCGGGCCGGCGCCGTCGGCATCGAGGCCGTCATGCGCCGCGGCAACACCGGCCAGGCCCGCATCCCCGGCAAGCACGGCGCCCCGCCCACCCGCTACGAGACCGTCGCCGTCGTCCTCGGCGACCAGCCCGGCGAACTGGGCCGCCTCTTCGGCGAGGTCGGCGCGGCCGGCGTCAACATCGAGGACGTCGCCATCGAGCACTCCACCGGCCAGCAGGTCGGCTTCGTCCAGCTGTCCGTCGCCCCGGCCGCCGTCAAGCCGCTCACCGCCGCCCTCCGCGCCAGCGGGTGGAGCGTCCGGGACTGACGGCGGGGGTGGTCGGCGGTCGGCGGGGGGGGGGGGGGCGGATCGGGCTCGCGTGAGGCTGCGGTTCGGCCGGGTGCGGGGGCGGTGAGGGCGGGCGCGGGAGGTGGTCGGGGCGGGTGCGGGAGGTGGTCGGGGCGGGGCTGCTCGGTGGTCCATTAACCTTGAGGGGGGACATTCCCGTCTTCCAGGTTTCAGCGCCCCGGGTACCGGGTCGAGAAAGAGGTTCTGCCGTGGACACTGCCGACCGAGCGCACGCCCCGGTCGTCGTCGCCATCGACGGACCCTCCGGCTCCGGGAAGTCGACCGTCTCCCGGGCCGTCGCCGCCCGGCTGGGCCTGAGCTTCCTGGACACCGGCGCCATGTACCGGGCGATGACCTGGTGGATGCAGGCCAACGACGTGGACGTCACGGACGCCGAGGCGGTGGCCGTGGCGTGCGGCAAGCCGGTGATCGTCTCCGGTACCGACGCCGACGGCCCGACCATCACGGTGGACGGCCAGGACGTCTCCGGCCCGATCCGCGGCCCGGAGGTGACCGCCGACGTCAGCGCGGTCGCCGCCGTGCCCGCCGTGCGCTCGCGGCTGGTCGAGCTGCAGCGCGGCTGCGCCGAGGTCGCCGAGCGCGGCATCGTCGCCGAGGGCCGAGACATGGGCAGCGTGGTGTTCCCGAACGCCACCGTCAAGATCTTCCTGACCGCCTCGGAGACCGCCCGCGCCGAGCGCCGCGCCGCCGAGCTGCGGGCCAAGGGCGTGGACGAGGCCACCATCACCGCGATGGCCGCCGACCTCGCCCGCCGGGACGCCGCGGACTCCTCCCGGGAGACCGCCCCGCTGGCGCAGGCCGCCGACGCCGTCCTGGTGGACACCAGCGAGCTGACCCTCGACCAGGTGATCGACCGGATCGCCGCCCTGGTGGAGGAGCGGGCCGCACTGCCGGCCGGCTGATCCGCCCCCGGCGCCGTACGCACCCCGTACGGAGCCGGTCGCATGCACGACCCCCGCCACCCGTACGACTCCCGTACGCGTGCGGACCCCCGTCCCCGTACGACATCCGTGCGCGGGACCCGCGCTGCCCGTTCACCGGGCAGGTACGCACGGCGCGCCCCTGGGAAGGGCCGCGCCGGGAAACGGACGACACGAACATGACCGCAGAGAACGCCACCGCCGGCCACGGCGAGCTGGACGCCACCGAGTACGCCGAGTTCATGGCGCTCGCCGCCGAGGAGGGGTTCGACCCCGACGACATCGACGGCCTCGGCGACGCCGACCACACGCCGCTGCCGGTGCTGGCCGTCGTCGGCCGCCCGAACGTCGGCAAGTCGACCCTGGTCAACCGCATCATCGGCCGCCGCGAGGCCGTCGTCGAGGACAAGCCCGGCGTCACCCGTGACCGGGTGAGCTACGAGGCCGCCTGGAACGGCCGCCGCTTCAAGGTCGTCGACACCGGCGGCTGGGAGATCGACGTCCTCGGCATCGACGCCATGGTCGCCGCCCAGGCCGAGCTCGGCATCGAGACCGCCGACGCGGTGCTCTTCGTCGTCGACGCCACCGTCGGCGCCACCGACACCGACGAAGCCCTCATCAAGATCATCCGCCGGGCCGGCAAGCCGACCGTGCTCTGCGCCAACAAGGTCGACGGCCCCTCCTCCGAGGCCGAGGCCGCCTACCTCTGGTCGCTCGGCCTCGGCGAGCCCTACCCCGTCTCGGCCCTGCACGGCCGCGGCTCCGGCGACCTGCTCGACGCCGTCATGGCGGCCCTCCCCGAGGCCCCGCCGCAGACCTTCGGCGACGCCGCCCCCGGCGGCCCGCGCCGCGTCGCGCTGATCGGCCGTCCGAACGTCGGCAAGTCCAGCCTGCTCAACAAGGTCGCCGGCGAGGAGCGCGTCGTCGTCAACGAGCTGGCCGGCACCACCCGCGACCCGGTCGACGAGATGATCGAACTCGGCGGCAAGACCTGGAAGTTCGTCGACACCGCCGGTATCCGCCGCCGGGTCCACCTCACCGCCGGCGCCGACTTCTACGCCTCGCTGCGCACCTCCGCCGCACTGGAGAAGGCCGAGGTCGCGGTCGTCCTGATCGACGCCAGCGAGACCCTCGCCGAGCAGGACACCCGCATCATCTCGATGGCCGTCGAGGCCGGGCGCGCCGTCGTCGTCGCCTACAACAAGTGGGACCAGCTGGACGAGGAGCGCCGCTACTACCTGGAGCGCGAGATCGAGCGCGACCTCGTCCAGGTGCAGTGGGCCCCCCGGGTCAACGTGTCGGCCAAGACCGGCCGGCACATGGAGAAGCTCGTCCCGGCGATCGAGACCGCACTGGCCGGCTGGGAGACCCGCATCCCCACCGCCCGTCTGAACGCCTTCCTCGGCGAGCTGGTGGCGGCCCACCCGCACCCGATCCGCGGCGGCAAGCAGCCGCGCATCCTGTTCGGCACCCAGGCGGGCACGCGTCCGCCGCGCTTCGTGCTGTTCGCGTCCGGCTTCCTGGAGGCGGGGTACCGGCGGTTCGTCGAGCGCCGGCTGCGCGAGGAGTTCGGCTTCGTCGGCACGCCGATCTCGATCTCGGTGCGGGTGCGAGAGAAGCGCCGCAAGAAGTAGTCACGGTCGCGGCGGTCGGCGCGGCCGCCTTGGTCGCTGACGCGCTGTGACGAGGGCCCCGGTGCACCGGCACCGGGGCCCTCGTACGTCCGCGGGTGGCTGGCGGGGGTGGCTGGCGGGGGTGGTTGGTGCGTGTGGGGGCGGGCGGTGCGGTCGGCGCGGGCCTAGTGGTGGTCGCCGCTGCGGCCCGGGGGGAGGGAGAGCAGGTTGCGGTGCCGGCCGCCGGTGCGGACGGCCACGGCGGGAGCGGGCGGCGCCGGGACGCCCCCCTGCTGCTGCACCGGGCCGAGGTAGCCCGCCGCCACCCAGCCCTGGCCGGACACGAACTGCCCGGTGGTGGAGTGGCCGGCGGTGTGGCCGCCGGAGGGCTGGCCGGTGGCCGTGTGACCGGTGGCCGTGTGGCCGGTGGTGTGGAGGTGGCCGGTACCGAGGTGCCCGGCGGCCGGGTGGTGGCCGGTGCCGTCGCTGGTGGGGTCGGCCGGGCCGCTCCCGCCCGACTGGTTCGGCATGAACTGCGGGGCCCCGAGCAGCTGCCCCCCGTACGACTGGAACGACTGCTGCTGCGGCGGGTACGGACGCGGCTCGGCGAGCACCGGGTAGCCCTCGCGGACGGCGAACCCGGCGAACTTCAGGTTCTCCTCGCCCGACCGGTCGCCCGGCAGCGCCCGGAACAGCCGCCGGTACTCGGAGTACAGCTCGTCGTAGATCGGCGTCGTGGAGTGCGGGTGCTCGGCGTCGTACGACGGGCGCATGCCCGGGATCGCGCGAGGTGGGGCGGGCCGGCGGGGGGCTGCGGAGACGTCGTAGCTGTACACACTGGGGCCAACGAGCGAACCGGTCCGGGGATGCGGGGTGCGGAGCCCCGGCCGGAGGTCGTGCACGCGGTTCCGGACAGGGGATGGGGACGGCGAGGGAGCGGGGAGGGGCGGGTTGGTGTGCCGCGCGGCGCGGGTCCGGGTGGGTGCGCCGGTGCCCCGTCCTCCCGACGCGGCCGGGCCCGCCCGGAGGTGTTCCGGACGGGCCCGGTGCGGGGTGCAGGTGGGTGCAGGGGGGCGGGGCGTACGGGATGGGGGCTCAGGTGCCCGCGAGCGGGAGGGAGGCGGCCACGACCTCGCCCTTGGACACCGCCCGCTCCAGCGCCTGCCGGAGCAGGTCCTCGCGCGGCTGGCGGCCGACCGCCCCCGCCGGCACCGCGTACATGGTGACCTCCGAGAGCTGGGAGGCGGCCATCCGCCAGGCGTCGGTGACCTGGAGCGGCTGGTGCGCCTGCCACCACCCGGTGCTGCCGCCCGCCGCCGCGGGCTGGAGGATCGCGTGCAGCTTGCCCATGGCCACCAGGACGGACCAGCCGGCCAGCGGTTCGGGCGTCCGGTCGAGGTCGGTGACCGGCTGGAAGCCCGCGTCCTGCAGCAGGTCCAGGAACTCGTCGGTGCCGGAGGTGTTGCCCGGCCGCCCGACCGGCCCGGTCGGCTCGACCACCAGGGAGGCGTGCCCGGTGTCACCGTGCAGCACCAGCCCGCAGGTGATGCCGAGGATGGCCGCCTGGCCGGGGGCGCTGGGCTGGGCGGGCGGCGGACCGCTCTGCGCCGGCACCGCGGCGTCCAGCGGCGACGCACCGGACGCCGCGGGGGAGCCGGCCGCGCCGGGCCCGTCGCCCTGGGCCTGGCTGATGCTGCGCACCGCGCCGAGCAGCTGCTCCTCGGAGACCGGGACCACCTGGGAGGGGATGCAGCGGGAGTGGGCGAAGGCGAGCACGGCCGTCTCGTCGCCGACGAAGAGCACGGTGCTCGTGGGGTCCTGGAACGAGTCGCCCGGCGTACGGCAGGACGTGCACTCGTAGCTGTCGGGCGCGTGGGCACCGCCCAGCAGGCGGTCGGCCTCGTCGTCGCCGATCTCGGCGCGGACCTCGTCGCTGACGTCGAGCATGCGCGGCACTGATGACTCCTCGGGGTTGGGGTCGTGGTGGGTGTGGTGGGTGCGGTGGGTCGTTTGTGCGGTGTGCCGGGGGAGTGGCGGGTGCGTCGTGGGTGCGGTGGGTGCGTCGTGGGTGCGGTGGTGCCGGGGTGTTCGGGGCCGGGTGTTCGGAGCGGGTTGTTCGGACGGTCCGTTCGGGTGGTGCGGTGCGCGCCCTTTCCAACGGACCCCTGTGTCAGGGGTCACGGGTGGGCACGAAGGGTGACGGGAATTGCCCCGGATCCGACCGCGGCGCGTGTTCCTGTGGTCGCAATCTGTCGATGTCGGGCCCGCGACTGCCGGAATCAAACTGTGAGGTGAGCCACGGCGGGTCGACGTTTGATCTAGGAAATGGCGGTCAAATCGGACATTTGGGACATGATTACAAGGTCGTTACCACTGGTAACCCTTGGCTGAGCTGGGCAGACGGCCGGGTGTTTGGATCCACGCCGCTCGGCTCGTAGCTTCATTGGCGGTGCAACGAGCACCACCCGGGATCACCCCCGACGTACAGCCCGCCGGCTCACCCCGGCGCGAGCGGTGCCCGCCGTAGGGGCCTGCCGAGGCGCGAATGCCTCGACGTGGGCCGCCGGTGCGAGGAGGGTGGCCGGGGCGGCGCGGCACGTCGGACACGTGCACGGCCGCCCAACGGACGCGGCGAGCGAATCCGGCCCCAGCGAGGGCCTGGTTCCGCCTGCCCGCCCGGGGCTGTCGAGAGGAACCCCATGACCTTCCGTAACGAGACCGCCGCTGCCACCACCAAGGCCACCACCAAGCGCAACCGCGTTCGGGTGGCCCTCGTGGCGGGTGCCGCTGTCGCGGCCCTGCCGGTGGCCGGCCTCGTCACGGCCACCTCGGCCTCCGCCGCGTCCGTCGCCACCTGGGACAAGGTCGCCCAGTGCGAGAGCACCGGCAACTGGGCCATCAACACCGGCAACGGCTTCTACGGCGGCCTGCAGTTCACCTCCAGCACCTGGGCCGCCTTCGGTGGCACCGCGTACGCCCCGCAGGCCCACCTCGCCACCAAGGCGCAGCAGATCGCGACCGCCGAGAAGGTCCTCGCCGTCCAGGGCCCCGGCGCCTGGCCCGTCTGCTCCGTCAAGGCCGGTCTGACCAAGGGCGGCGCCCCCGCCGCCGTGGACACCGCCGCCCCGGCCGCCAAGCCGGCCGCCCCGGCCGCCCCCGCGCCGAAGGCCGCCCCGAAGCCCGCCGAGGCCCCCAAGGCCGCCGCCGCGCCGAAGGCCGCCGAGGCCCCCAAGGCTGCCCCGAAGGCCGCCGCCCCGAAGGCCGTCTCCTCGGACGCCGCCAAGTCCTGGAAGTCCTCCAACGACGCCAAGGGCGCCGCCAAGGGCACCAACGACGCCAAGGGCACCTACACCGTCAAGGCCGGCGACACCCTGAGCAAGATCGCCGCCGCCAAGGGCCTCGACTGGAAGACCGTGTACAACAACAACGTCAAGGTCGTCGGCGACAACCCCGACCTGATCCTCCCGGGCCAGGTCCTCAGCGTCTGAGTCTGACGCCCGGGGTGTGATGTCCGGCGCGTGGTGTCTGACATCCGACAGTCCGACACCTGGTGTGTGGTGTCCGGCTCCTGATCTCGGTCGGGGCTGATGCCGACGCCGTAGTTCCGGCCGCTGCTGTGGGGCGGCTGCCGGAGCGGTTCGGGCGGCGTCCGGTCGGTGGTCGGTGGTCGGTGTCACCGTCCTCGCGATGCGCTCTGTTCGAAGGCCGTTCCTCCGCTGTGCGGGGGAGCGGCCTTCGGCGTGTACGGCGTGTCGGGACGGGCCGGCACACCACCTGCCTAGGGTCGGCTGCTGTGTCCGATGCGTCTCATGGGATCAACCGGGAATCGTTCTTACGGTTTACCGTTCCGGCCGCCGCGGCCGTCGTGCTGCTGGCACCCGTGCCTGCCCCTGCCGTCGCCGCGCCCGTCCTGGCGCCGGTCACGGCGCCCGCCGCCGGCGCGGGAAGGCTCTCACCCGTCGTCGCCGACATGGTCTGGGACGAACTCGCCGAGTGCGAGAGCGGCGGCGACTGGCAGGCCGACACCGGCAACGGCTACTACGGCGGCCTGCAGATCTGGCCCCCCACCTGGGAGGAAGCCGGCGGACTGGACTACGCCGGCCGCCCCGACCGCGCCAGCCGCCGCGAGCAGACCACGGTCGCCGAGCAGATCCTCCGCATGCAGGGCTGGGAGGCCTGGCCGGACTGCGCACGGCAGATCGGGATGATCGGGCCGGGGTGACCGGGGCCGGTGGTGGGTCGGCGGTGGCCGGGCCGGGTGACGGACCGGCCGCGGCGGCCGCGCTGCGCGAGGATGGACGCGTGGAGCGGAACGGTGCGGGTTCGGGTTCGGGTTCGGGTCGTACGGGGTCGGGGTCGGGGTCGGCGGGGTCGGACGGTGCCGCCGCGGGCGCGCCTCCGGGCCGTGCGGGCGACCACGAGCAGGGGGCCCTGTTCGGTGAGGACCTCGGCGACGACGTCGGTGAGGCCCCGCGCGAGCGCCTCGACCCCGCACCCGGTGCGGTGCTGCTGCCCGGCTGGCTCGACCGCGAGGCCCAGCTGCGTCTGGTCTCCGAGTGCCGCGCGTGGGCCCGTCCGCCGGCCGGGATGCACGCCGTCCGGATGCCCACCGGCGGCATGATGTCGGTCCGGATGGTGAGCCTCGGCCTCCACTGGTACCCCTACGGCTACCGCCGGACCGCCGAGGACGGTGCACCCGTCAAGCCGTTCCCCGCCGGACTGGGCAGTCTCGCCCGTCGCGCCGTCGCCGAGGCGTACGGGGAGTACCGCCGCACGATTACCGGCGCCGACGGCTACGCCCCGGACATCGCGATCGTCAACCACTACCCGCACGGCGCGAAGATGGGCCTCCACCAGGACCGCGACGAACGGGCCGACGCCCCCGTGGTCTCGCTCTCGCTGGGCGACACCTGTGTGTTCCGCCTGGGCAACACCGAGACCCGCACCCGCCCGTGGACCGATCTGGAACTGCGCAGCGGCGACCTGCTGGTCTTCGGCGGCCCCTCGCGCTTCGCCTACCACGGGGTGGTCCGCACCCTGCCCGGCACGGCCGATCCGGCGCTCGGCCTGACCGGGCGGCTCAACATCACCGTCCGGCAATCGGGGATCCCGGCGGAGTGACCGCTGTGGGCGTCGGCTGCGGGGGCGGTGGGTGGCCCGGTTTCCCCCGGGTCCTCGACTCCCGGCCTGCGACTCGGTTCCCGGTCCCCGCCTCGGCTCCGGTCCCCGGTCTGCGGCTCGGTCGCTCGTTCGAGTGAACCGGGGGAGGTGGCCTGGTGTGCGGGAATTCCGGGGGGCGCTGGAGAATTCGATTGGCTGAAGGTTGTTTGCCGTTGGCTGAAGACGGTCGGGACAGTCGGAGCGGCTGGCAGCGGCCGAAGAAGGCCGTCCGGGCGGGAGTGGCTTCCGGCGGGCGGCGACCGGAGAGGAAACGCACATGGGTAGCCCCGTCGACGATCTCGTCGCACTGCTGGATCTGGAGCAGATCGAGCTGAACATATTCCGCGGGCGCAGCCCCGAGGAGGCGCTGCAGCGCACGTTCGGCGGGCAGGTCGCCGGGCAGGCGCTGGTCGCGGCCGGGCGCACGGTCGACGGCGACCGGCCCGTCCACTCGCTGCACGCCTACTTCCTGCGCCCCGGTGTGCCCGGCGTGCCGATCGTCTACCAGGTCGACCGGATCCGCGACGGCCGTTCGTTCACCACCCGACGGGTGCTGGCGATCCAGGGCGGCCGGTCGATCTTCGCCCTGACCGCCGACTTCCACGTCGACGAGCAGGGCGGTATCGAGCACCAGCACACCGTCCCCAAGGCGCCCGCCCCCGAGGAGCTGCCCAGCGCCCTGGAGGAGGTCGGGTCCAGACTCGGCGAGCTGCCCCCGTTCATCAGCCGCCGCCAGCCCTTCGACATCCGCTACGTCGACCGGCTCCGGTGGACGAAGGAGGAGCTGGAGGGCGTGGAGCCGCGCAGCGGCGTCTGGCTGCGTACCAACGGCTCCCTCCCCGACGACCCGCTGATCCACGTCTGCGCTCTGACGTACGCGAGCGACATGACGCTGCTGGACGCCGTGCGCGCCCCCGTCGAGCCGCTCTGGGGCGAGCGGAACTTCGACATGGCCTCGCTGGACCACGCGATGTGGTTCCACCGCCCGTTCCGCACCGACGACTGGCTGCTCTACCAGCAGGAGTCGCCGATCGCCCACGGAGCCCGCGGCCTCGCCCGCGGACAGATCTACGACCGGAGCGGCCGGCTGGTGGTTTCGGTGGTGCAGGAGGGCCTGTTCCGTCCGCTGAGTGGGTGAGCCGGTCCGGGCGGCGGCCCGGGCGAGGCGGCTCGGCGGACCGGCCGGGGAATGATCGACCCCCTCGGTGAGTGTTGAGGTGGGTAGTGGTGGTGGCACGGGCCGTACGGCTGTACGCGTCCCAGGCGTTCCGGGCGTCGCAGTCGTCCTGGGCCTCCTGGGCGTCGTACGGGCCGCGCGGGTCGTTCCACCGGCACGGCCCGTGCACCTCGGACACTGACGGCACCTTCGGACACTTCGGAACCTCGGACACCTACGGACCGACCGGGAGGGACTTTCGATGACGGCGACAGCCGCAGAGGAATGGAAGCACTGGAGCGACGGGCGGGCGGCCACCGTCAGCTCGCCGCACGGCCAGCTGGCCCTCACCGGCACGCACTGGCTGGAGCCCGAGCCCGGCGCAATCCCCGGCCTGCCCGGCCAGTGGTGGACGGACGCCGAGGGTGTCCGGCTCAGGGCCGCCGCGTCCGACGGCATCACCCTGGCGGGCGGCGACGCCCCCGTCGACGGCGAGGTGCTGCTCCGCCCGGACTCCGACCCGGCCGCCGACACCGCCGCCGTCGGCGAGCTGCTGCTCGTCCCGATCGAGCGGGAGGGCGAACTGGCGCTGCGCGTCTTCGACCCCGACGCCCCCGCCCGGGCCGCCTTCGCCGGGATCTCCGCCTACACGTACTCGCCCGAGTGGGCCGTCCCCGCGGTCTTCACCCCCTTCGAGACGGACGCGGCGCAGTCGGTCGTCGTCCCGAACGCCGACGGCAAGGAGCGCCCGCTCGCCGTCGCCGGGACGATCGCGTTCACGGTCGCCGGCGAGCACCACACCCTGACGGTCAGCCTCTCCGGCAACAAGCTCAGCGGCGTCATCGCCGACGCCACCAGCGGCCACGACACCTACCGCTTCCGCTTCATCACCCTCCCGGCCCCCGACCCGACCGGCCGCACCGTCGTCGACTTCAACCGCGCCTACCTGCCGCCCTGCGCCTTCGCGGACCACTTCATCTGCCCGTTCCCGCCGCCCGGCAACCGGCTGCCGATGGCGGTCGAAGCGGGGGAGAAGCAGGTCCTGACCCGGTAGGTGGCACGGGAACGGTCGTCCGCCACGATAGGGGCCGTGTCGACCAATCATCCTGCCAATTCGACCGCCGCCGGTTCTGGTGCCGGTTCCGCCACCGACTCCGCCACCGACTCCGCCGCCGCTTCTGCCGTCGGCGCCGCCGCTCGACGCGCTGCCGCTGCGCCCCCCGGGGTTGCGGCCGGCCCCGACGCCGGTTCCGTTGCCGATCAGCCCGCCGGCCCGGTACGCAAGCCCGTACCGGGCCAGGCCGCCCCCGATGCCGCCGCTCCGGACGCCGCCGTGCCCCCGTCCGCCGTCGCCCCGTCCGTCACCGCGTCTGCCGCAGACATCCCCGCCGTCCACGCCCCCTGGTACCGCCGGGCCTTCGCCGACCTCAGCCCGCTCCGCGACAACCCGGACTACCGCCGGGTCTGGTTCGGCCAGGCCGTCTCCGCCATCGGCCAGCAGATGACCGCCGTCGCGGTCGCCGTCGAGGTCTACCACCTCACCGGCTCCAGCTTCGCCAGCGGACTCGTCGGCCTCTTCTCCCTCGTCCCGCTGATCGCCTTCGGCCTGTACGGCGGCGCCATCGCCGACACCGTCGACCGCCGCCGCCTCGGCGTCATCGGCGCCGCCGGACTCGCCCTCGTCTCCGCCGTCCTGGCCGCCCAGGCCATGGCCGGCCTCGGCCTGGTCGCTCTCCTCTACGCGGCAGTCGCCCTCCAGGCCGGGTTCTTCGCCCTCAGCTCCCCCGCCCGCTCGGCGATGATCCCCCGCCTGGTCCCCGCCCACCAGCTCCCCGCCGCCAATGCCCTCAACACCGTCAGCATGAACCTCGGCCTCACCGTCGGCCCCATGCTCGGCGGCCTCCTCATCGGCGCTTTCGGCACCCAGGCCGCCTACCTGGTCGACACCGTCGCCTTCTCCGCCACGCTCTACGCCATGTGGCGGCTCCCCGCCATGCGTCCGCTCGGCGACCGCAAGGGCCGCGCCTCCGTCCTCGACGGCCTGCGCTTCCTCCGCGAGCAGCCCAACCTGCGCACCAGCTTCCTCGCCGACCTCGCCGCCATGGTCTTCGGCATGCCGCGGGCCCTCTTCCCCGCCATCGCGGTCGCCTTCTACGGCGGCGACGCCGCCACCGTCGGCCTCCTCAGCGCCGCACCCGCCGTCGGCGCCCTCATCGGGGCTCTCTTCTCCGGCTGGGTCGGCCGCATCCACCGCCAGGGCACCGCCGTCCTCGCCGCCGTCGCCGCCTGGGGCCTGGCCATCGCCGCCTTCGGCCTCGCCCGCAACCTCTGGCTCGGCCTCCTCCTGCTCGCCGTCGCCGGCTGCGCCGACACCATCAGCATGATCTTCCGCAACACGATGATGCAGGTCGCCGCCCCCGACGAGATGCGCGGCCGCCTCCAGGGCATCTTCATCGTCGTCGTCGCCGGAGGCCCCCGCCTCGGCGACTTCGAGTCCGGCGCCGTCGCCTCCCTCACCACCCTCACCGTCTCCGTCGTCACCGGCGGCCTCGCCTGCGTCGCCGCCGTCCTCCTCCTCGCCGCCCGCCGCCCCGCATTCCTCCGCTACGACTCCCGCCACCCCACCCCCTGACCCCCGCGACCCCCTGACCACCCGCGACCCGAACCCCAAACCCGGCAGCGAGCACCCCCCGACGTGCTGTATTGTTTTCCACGTCGCCGGGACACCGGAGACAAGGTCGAGAAGCCAACCCGCCCCAGCCCCCCAGGCCACGGCGCAAGGCCACGAGACCACGGGACGTGGCGCAGCTTGGTAGCGCACTTGACTGGGGGTCAAGGGGTCGCAGGTTCAAATCCTGTCGTCCCGACAGTGATGTCGGAGGCCGTTGGCCGGGAGGAATCCCAGGTCAGCGGCCTTTTGTCTTGCCCGCTGCCAGGGCCCGGGTGCCAGTGGCGCCGTCAATAGATGATCTTGCGGGGACCGCGTAGGGACCAGGAGCCCGTGTTTCCATAGGTCGAGGCGACGCTGTGGTGCCGCACCGGCTGGGCAGTGGCAGTGTCAGCTCACGCGCAATCAGCCCGGCTTGGGCAACCGCCAGCTTCCGAAGGCCGTTGGGAAGAGCGCGTGGGCTGACCGGGTTCGTCGCCTCTGCCTGTCACCCCTTGGCTCGGCCTCTCGCACGGGGGAAGATTCCCAGCAGCCGTACCCATACGTGGATGAAAGAGAGAGCATGGGCGATCGCTGGCACCTTCTGCTGGCAGGCCAGCAGATCAGGATGGGGAAGAACGAGACGCCCGCCAAGCTGATGACGGTCTTCCAGGAGGAAGACAAGTACATGGACGTCGAATGGGCCAGCCGAGTCGACGAACTCTATGCGCTGCCGGCGGACCAAGTGAGCGAGGGCAGTGTTGAGTTCGACGACACTGGTGAGGAGGATGACTGGGGTGACGAGGGTGACCAGGGCGAGGAGGAATTCGCCTATGTCTGGGAGAGGTTCGGTTACCGCACGACAGTTGAGGTGATCGTTACACGTCTTAACCTGATGGGCTTCTCTCCGGAGCGATGTCGTCGGGAGATGGCGAGAGACATCGCAGAGCTGAGAGAAGAGGACCTCGAGGACGGTCTGTTGGTTCTCGCCACGTCTGGCGGGCTGGGTAGCGCGGGAGCCAGCCACAGGGTGTCGGCCGAGCAGGTGGTTGATATAGGCCTCGAGGCGTACCTCAAGCGAGCAGATGCGCCCTGGTGGGCGTCGTCGGTGAGGGATGGACAACCCCAGCTGACAGAGCTGGAAGCCTGCTGCCTCCGGGAGCTCGAGTTCTTCTTCGACGAGCTTGATGCCGACCCGCGGATGTTCCTTGGACTGGTCCTACGCAATCAGGAACCGCAGACGGTGCTGCAGCTCGACCTGAGCGACCTGCTCTCAGCTGGCTACTTCAAGAGCACTGAGGCCGTGTCCACCGAGGCCCTTCAGCAGCTGCGGGATGAAACGGCAAGTAGTGGCCCGATCATTGTCATCACCGAAGGAAAGTTCGACTCCCGGGTCCTGGCGCGTGCTCTTCGTATCGTCCGGCCTGACATAGCCGGCTATTTCAAGTTCTGGGATCTCGGAGAAACCAAGGCTCCTGGTGGGACAGACCGAGTTGTTGCGAACCTGAGGAGCTTTGCGGCCGCAGGTGTCATGAACCGAGTCATTGGGCTTGTTGACAATGACGCGGCGGGTCTCGCGGCGGAGAAGGTGGCCGCCAAACCTGCGCTTCCCAGGAACTACAGCATTCGTCGGCTGCCTGATCTCGACTATGCGCGCAGCTATCCGATAGCCGGAGGCGACGAGACGGACGACATTAATGGCCGAGCCTGCTCGATTGAGCTCTACTTTGGCTTGGACTGCCTGCGAGGACCTGACGGGAGTCCGGTTGAGGTGCGATGGAAGGCACTGAATGGGTCCGTTGGGCAGCTGCAGGGCGAACTCACCCGTAAGGCCTACGTCCAGACTAGGATCGATGACCTGCTGGCAGCTGCCGAGGTTGGACAAGTGCCGTTGGATGACCGATGGGATCCCATGCGCGAGATTGCGGCGATCCTAGTCGATGCCGCCCAGGGCGTCTGACGTGCGGCGTTGATGTCGTCTGCGGTACCAAAGAGGGGGAGCTATAGGCGGCGTTGGTGGTGAGCGGGGGTTGGATGGAGAGATCTTGGGGCCTGGGCATCCCTTGGTCTCGTCAGTCGTGCCACTGCCCCCTGCGTTGACGACAACAGCTCCGGTGCTGCTCAACACTGGTGATCTTTCGTGGGAGGCAGTGGAGCACCTGGTTGTTGCACTGGCGCGGGAGGTCGACCAGGCACGGGAAGCCAGGCTGTATGGGCGGCGGGGACAGGACCAGCAGGGCATTGATGTCGTGGCATTCTTCGACGCGAAGCCCGCCTCCGTGTATCAGGCTAAGCGTTATGCGACCTTTACGGCAGCTAATCTGCGGAGCGCCGTCAAGGCCTATACCGAAGGTCGCCGTCCATTCTCGGCCGGTCGTCTAGTGGTGGTTACCACTGCCGACGCCTCCGACACCAAGGTCCTCACAGAGCTGGCGAAGCTGCGCGAGCAGCACAGAGATCTTGAAATCGAGCTGTGGGATCAACAGCAGCTGTCTGGCATCCTGCGGGAGTTGCCGGATTTGGTGTGCAGGTTCTTCGGCGAGGCGACTGCGGAAGTGTTCTGCCGCTCTCTGAGGCCGGCCGTGGGGGCTGGAGACGGATGCGCGGCGGACAGCACGCTGGGGGAGTATCGGGCGGAGCTAGCCGACTACCTAGCTTCTGGCCTGCATGAACTCGTTCCGGCGTGGCTTAAATTGGAGGGGTCGGAGGAGGTCGTCTCGTCAGCCGATCTGGCTTCTTGGCTGCGGGTGGGGCGCCACGTGCAGCTGACTGGTCCGTCAGGGGCGGGAAAAAGTCACACACTCGCGCATGTCGCCATCGATCTGGCTCATTCAGGCTGGTTGCCACTATTTGTCCACGCCGGTACGTATGGCAAGGGCCGACACTTCGAAGAGTTGCTGGAGGAGGCGGCTAAACCCTTCACCAGCCATTCAGCGGGCGAGCTGATCGCAGCTGCCCGACGGCAGGAGTGGCCGGTAGTGGTGGTGCTGGATGCGATCAATGAGTGCCCGGAACCACTGCGGAAGCAGCTGGTACAGCAAGTGAGCGGGTGGTGCCGCCGCGCGGAGGCGACTCTGGTGGGAAGCAGCCAGGAATCTGTGTCGATGCCGAGCGCATTGATAGGGGTTCAGTTGTCCATCGCTACCCCGAACGTCGATGAGCGTGTGGCACTCCTGCAGTCGTACGGTGCCCAGCGCATCGACGAGGGCTACGAGGCATTCGTGACCGCCTTTGAGCTCTCATTGGCGGCACAGTTGGCGAATCAGCTGCCGGTCGGCACGGGCCGGGGTGGGCTATTGGATGCGTTCATTCGCGACAGGCTGCGTGCAGCGGAGGCACCTCCTGCGGTGGTGCGGCAGATCTTGCGGCAATGGGCGCTGTTGATGGATGAGCGGATGGTTGGGTGGCTCGATCTGGGGGAAGCTGAGCGACTTGCCGTGCGAGTGCTGACTGCACAGGATGTTGCGGTCAGGTTATTGGACGAGGTGCTGGGCTCGCCGCTGATTCAGGTGCGCCAGCAGCGTGTGGCGTTTCAGCATGAACTGTTCGGCCGGCTTCTGGCAGCGGAGGAACTGCTGTGGAGGGCGGAGACAGTCGAGGACCTTGTGTCCGCATTGAGGGCACCGCAGCGTGAGGACTTGGGGTCGCTGGTTGTTCCACTTATGTGCGATCCCAGCATGGTGCGGGATCTTTTGCGAGGTCTTTCGGACAGTGGCTTGGCCGGTGAGGCGCTTGCTGGCCGCTTGAGTGCGTTGGCCTTCGAGGTGGCGATGATGGATGCCTCACAGTTGTTGGACCGGGCCACAGCGGCAACGGCTGGCGTTCAGGTGACGTTCGTTGACGAGTTCCGCTACAGAGTGGTGCCGCCGCAGGAATGGAGTCCTGCGGATCTTTCACTGCTGGGCGGTATCGGTCTGGCCGTGCGAGGTGGCCATCTTCTAGACCAGCTTGCCGCCCTTCTAAGAGAGAGCGAAGCTGCGTGCTGGCGAGGAGCCGAGAACACCTCGTTGCGCCACCAGAGCATCCTGCCTTCGCTGATCGCGGCGACCATGTATGGGCCGGTTACTGCCGACGGAGACAGGTTGCCTGCCGACGTCATCCTGTACTCGGTTCAAGCATCGTGGCCGCGCCGTGAGCTGGGACAACAGACGCAGGAGCGTCTTGTGCGGGGCGTGAGCAAGCTGGTACGCGAGTCCTGCTTCCAGGACATCGGCGTGCTGATGCTGGCATGCATGCTGCTGCGGTTCACCGACGACCCGGAAGCCGCTCGGCTCGCCCCTCAGGTGATGAGCCAGTCATGGGCCAGCGGCGCTGGGCACTTGCAGATGGCGGCAATGGACCTCGCCATCGGTGTCAGGGCAGCAGCAGACGCGAATACGACAGCAGCAATCACCACCTTGCTTGGGGAGCTGCAGACGGACAACGTATGGGTGTCGACAGTCCTTGTCGACGCCTTGAATATCTATGGCCTGATCGAGTCCCCGTATTCCCCCACGGAGGTCGCGGATGAGGTCGCCGGTATCCTCTCGTGCCCGCAGGCTCTTGACGCTGGCGAGAAGGCTCGTTGGATCCTGTACAGCCAGTTCGAGGACACCGTCGCAGCGCCGTTCTCCGAAGTCCTCGCAGCTCTCGGCGAAGATCAGCTCATTGCCCTGCACGTGCTCGCCCTCGTCGGCAGCGACGTGGACTTGTACACCGATGTCCTCCTCCAGGAGCTGATCAAACGGGGCAGTGCCGCAGCGCTGCCCGCCTTCGAGTATTGGGCCGGGAAGCTCGACCTGCGTGGCCCGTTCATCCAAGACGCGGTGCGCTGCTACCTTCTAGGCATTCGCGGGTGCGCCGCCCATCTCACCACTCCTCCGCCCCTCCTGGAGGGCCATGATGGCCTGGACGCAGACGCATGGCGCTGCTATGGGCAGATTGCCTTCTGGATGTCCCGCCCAGGTCTCACCGAGGAGGAGCTATCGCAACGGTGCCAGCCACTTTGGGCGCAACTCACAGGCCCCTTGCGGGAAGCTGCCGTAGACCCTCTCCACCATTTCCACCACGCGACGTATTTCACCCGGCAACTGGATCAGACTCTTCTCGGCCGTATCCTGGACTGCTTCGCAGAGGAGGTGCGCGACATCCTCCACCATGGTCTGCAATCCCCAGAGAAAACCACCACGCTTGCCCCTTACCCGCTAATTCGTGAGGCCGTCGAATCTGTCATCCAGCTCCTGGCCCGTGTAGGTGACCAGCACAGCCTCGAGCTGCTATCTTCCTACCTCACCCACCCAAAGCACGCGGCCACCGTGGTCAGCACCATCCGTCGCCTCAAGGACAAGACATAGTGGGGCGGGGTGGCGTCGCTCCCGGGCGAGTGGTTGGGTGCTGTCATCCGGCCGCCAGGCTCCCTTGAGTTCCCATGGTCAGTTCGGTCGCGGATTTCATTGGGTTCAACATGGATTCCAGCTGCCCGTAGGCTCCCCTGGATGTTGCATGCCGTTTGCTCGCGGCCGAGCATGCGTACCCACGCCGCGTCGAGAGGTCGTTGTCTGTCCTTCTTCTCACACCGCGCTGCCGCGCCCCTGACGATAATTCAACCTTCTGTGTGAAGCCCGCGAGCCGATGGCGCTACTGAACCAGTCGTAGATGGCGGACCCGAGCCTCGGCTGTGTTCGGGCTCGTGATAGCGGTTTCGCGGAGGTCAGATACGAGTTGACGGTCCATTGCCAGGTGCTTGCTGAGGGTCCGGCCAGCGTTTTCGATGGCGCTCTTGTCTGGGTGAAGGTAGCGCTGGGTCGTGGTGATGTGGCCGTGGCCTGCGATCTTCTGGAGGACGTGGATGGGGACCCCGGCGTCGGCGAACCAGGTGAGGCCGGTGTGGCGGAGGTCGTGCCGACGTAGGTACTCGTAGCCGAGGCTGACGACGACTTCGTCCCAGTGGGTTGCGTCGCGGAGGATGGCTGTGGTGATGCGGCCGCCGCGCGGGCCGGTGAAGAGGCGGGCCATGGGGTCGTTGCCGACCACGTTCATGCGCCAGTTCACGAGGCCGCGGATCTCTTCGATGATGGGGACGGTGCGTCGTCGCTTGCCTTTGGTGCCTTTGTCGATGAGGCCACCGGGGGCGGTGGTGGTCTGGCGGCACAGGTCCCAGGTCCAGTCGAAGCGGTTGATGTCCTTGACGCGAACGCCGGAGACTTCGCCGATGCGGGCGGCGGTGCAGGCGGCGAAGCGGACGATGTCGCCCCAGCCGCGGTAGTGGTTGTGGGAGCGCTCGACCAGGGCGTTGGCGAGTTCGTCGAGGGCGTCCCAGTCGTTGAGGGCGAGGCAGCGTGGGTCGTCGAGTTCGTCCTCGGCTTTCTTGTAGAGGCGCTGCCAGCCGCTCATGCGTGAGGGGTTGAAGTCGATGAGGCCGTCGCGGACGGCTTGCTCCATGACGCGTACGAGCGGGGCGAGGCTGTTCTTGACGGAGGCGACGCTGAGTCCGTCGGCGACCCAGAAGTGGAGGGCCCGGTCAGTGATGCCGTTGGTGATGTTGACGACGGGTATGTGGCCGAGGACCGGGACGACGCGTAGCTTCCAGCCGGCGCCGTAGGGGTCGAGGGTGGTGGTCTCCAGGCCGCGCATTGCCAGGTCCCAGTTCTCGTCGCCGTACTCGGCGAGGGTCATGGTGAGGGTTCTGGGCGTGATGCCGCGTCCTGCGGCCCGTTCCATGCGGGAGATCCATGCCTCGGCTTCCTGCTCCGTGGGGACGGAGGAAGAAGCCGACTTGCGGCCGCCGCCGTTGGGGTCCGTCCAGCGCACGCGGGCGCGGTAGCGGAACTCCGGGCGGCGGTCGGGTCGGTGTTCGATGTCAGTGGTGAGTTTGACACCCATGGGGATGAGCTGGGTGTGGTCGGACATTCAGGCTGCCTTGGATGGGTCGGTGCGCTTCTGGGCGAGCCACACCTGGGTGTCGGGGATGCTGTACAGGTAGAGCCGGGGTGCGATCTGCACGAAGGGCGGTCCCTGCGGGGGAGTGGCGGAGCGCCAGCGCCGCAGGGTTGAGGGGTCGACGGTCAGCAGTTCAGCGAGTTCCTCGGTCGAGTACCAGCCGCTGTGAAGGAGGTCGAACTCCGGTGCCGGATCGGCCTCCTGCGCGGGACCGGCGGTGACGGTCGGGGTCGGAACAGAGAGCCGGCCTACGGCGGGAATGCGGGGTCGGGCGTGCATGGTCTCCCTCTGGTGGGGTGGTGGAGCCGCTTGGGCTCGGCCAGGCACGCCCTCAGTCACCTGGCCGCCTGGACGGGCGGAACAGGGTTTGGCGTGCTGAATTCGGCAGACCATACGTGCGTGGCGTTCTTCAGAGGACGTTAAGTCCGTTTCTGGATGATCTGGTGTCGCCCGTTCGTGGGTACGGAGGCATTCAGACCGACTCGCATGTCGTGTGCATGATGGGGTCGAGGTATGGAACGGATGCCGTACTCAACAGACTTGTCCGACGGACAGTGGGCCTTGATCGAGCCGTTGGTCACCGCCTGGAAGCAGGAGCGGGTGTCGCGGTCGGCGACCGGGGACCCGGGCTCCTGCGACCTGCGTGAGGTCGTGAACGCGCTGCTGT
>NZ_JBSGXP010000037.1:0-57363 GCF_053610105.1 Kitasatospora sp. NPDC054939
GCCGGGTGCACCGCGGTGCACCCGGCCCTCCGTCGTCCCCGCTACTCCTTGCCGAGGACGGTGACGTCCAGCGCGTCCGCCGCGTACTCGGCCCGGATCACCTTCTTGTCGAACTTGCCCACCGAGGTCTTCGGCACCGCCTCGACGATCGACCAGCGCTCCGGCAGCTGCCAGGAGGCGATCCGCTCGGCCAGGAAGGCCCGCAGCTCCGGCAGTCCGGCGGTGGCACCCTGGCGCAGCACCACGGTGGCCAGCGGGCGCTCGCCCCACTTCTCGTCCGGGACGGCGACCACGGCGGCCTCGACGACCTCCGGATGGGCCATCAGCTGGTTCTCCAGCTCCACCGAGGAGATCCACTCGCCGCCGGACTTGATGACGTCCTTGGCGCGGTCGGTGAGGGTCAGGTAGCCGTCGGCGGTGATGGTGCCGACGTCACCGGTGCGCAGCCAGCCGTCCTCGCTGAACTTGTCGTCCGGGCGCTCCGGGTCGTTGCCCGCGCCGCCGTAGTACGCGCCCGCGATCCACGGCCCGCGCACCTCCAGCTCGCCCGCCGAGGCGCCGTCGTGCGGCATCCGCTCGCCGGAGGGGCCGATCAGCCGGGCCTCGACGGAGGCCGGGAAGAGGCCCTGGGTGATTCGGTACGGCCACTCCTCCTCCGGGGTCAGGCCGCCGGGCGGCTGGGCGAAGGAGCCGAGCGGGGAGGTCTCGGTCATGCCCCAGGCGTGCACCACGCGGATGCCGTGGCGCTCCTCGAAGCCCTTCATCAGGGCGGGCGGACAGGCCGAGCCGCCGATGACCACCATGCGCAGCGCGGAGGTGTCGTAGTCGCCCGCGTCCAGCTCGTCCAGCAGGCCGCTCCAGATGGTGGGCACGGCGGCGCTGATGGTCGGCTTCACCCGGTCGATCATCTCGGCCATCGGCTTCGGCTGGAGGAAGCGGTCCGGCATCAGCAGGTTTGCGCCGGACATGAAGGAGGCGTGCGGGATGCCCCAGGCGTTGACGTGGAACATCGGCACGACCGGCAGCGTGGTGTCCCGGGCGGTCAGCGCGAAGCTGTCGCCGGCGTTGACCTGGAGGCAGTGCAGGTAGACCGAACGGTGGCTGTACAGCACGCCCTTGGGGTCGCCCGTGGTGCCGGAGGTGTAGCAGAGGGCCGCGGCCCGGCGCTCGTCCAGGTCGGTCAGCCACGGGTACTCGACGGGCCGGCCGGCGAGCAGCTCCTCGTAGTCGTGCACCTGGCCGGCGAAGCCGTCCAGCACCGAGCGGTCGCCGGGGCCGCTGACCACGATGTGCTTGAGCGTGTCGGCGAGCTGCGGGAGGACCGCGGCCAGCAGCGGCAGCACGGTGCCGTTGACGATGATCACCCGGTCGGCGGCGTGGTTCACGATGAACGCGAGCTGCCCGCCCGGCAGCCGCAGGTTGAGGGTGTGCAGCACCGCGCCCATCGACGGCACCGCGAGGTACGCCTCCAGGTGCTCGGCGTTGTTCCACATCAGGGTGGCGACCCGGTCGTCCTCGCCGACGCCGAGCTCGTCGCGCAGCGCGTACGCCAGCTGGGCGGCCCGCGCGCCGACCTCCGCGTAGCTGCGCACCACCGGTCCTGTGCCGTCCCAGGTGGTGACGGTGGAACGCCCGTGGATGGTCGACCCGTGGACCAGGATTCTGGCGACGGTGAGCGGTACGTCCTGCATCGTGCTGAACACGGGTCCTCCTCGACCTGGCGGCACCTGGGATCCGACCGTTCGTCTACTGGTGGGTAATTTCGGTCGGCGTTGCCCGATTGTGCCGCTGATCCCCGCCGATGTCAGCAGGCCGAGCCCGTTGCCCGGATCACGGCCGGAAGCGGGCCACGAAGCGGCGCTGCCACGGGGTCTCCACGGCACGCGGGTGATAGTGCGCGCGGACGTAGCCGACGGCCCGTTCGGCGGGCACCCCGTCGAGGACGGCCAGGCAGGCGAGCGCGGTGCCCGTCCGGCCCCGGCCGCCGCCGCAGGCCACCTCGACCCGCTCGCCGGCGGCGCGCTCCCAGACCTCGCGGAGCGCGGCGGCGGCGTCGGCGGGCTCGGCCGGCAGCCGGAAGTCCGGCCAGCGCACCCAGCGGCTCTCCCACGGCACGACGGGCGGGCGGCGGCCCAGCAGGTACAGCCCGAAGTCGGGCACCGGCCCCGGCGGCAGGGGGTGGCGCAGGCCCCGCCCGCGCACCAGCCGCCCGGAGGGCAGCCGGAGCAGCTCGTGGGCGGCGGTCTCGTCCCAGGTGGTGCCCGGAGCCTCGGTCATGCCCGGAGGCTACCCCGCCGGGGCCGGCCGCGCGGGGGGTTCGCCGCGGTCCGGCCGGCAGCGGCCGGGGCGGGGCGGGTGGCGTGCGGGCGTACGGGGCGGGCGCGCGGCTCGGGTGGCTCAGGCCGGGACGGGCGGGCGGATCGCGTCCAGGATCACCCGGGCCCCCCGGTCGACCAGCTCGGCGGCCAGCGCGGCGCCGAGCTGCTCCGGGGCACCGGCCGGGCCGACCAGGGTGCCGGACACGCGCTGCCGCCCGTCCAGCGAGGTGACCTGGCCGAACAGGCTGAGCCGCCCGTCCGGGAGGGTGTGGGCGTACGCGCCGACCGGGACGCTGCAGCCGCCGTGCAGCTCGGCGAGCAGTCCGCGCTCGGCACGGACGTGGGCGTCGGTCGTCGGATCGCCGAGGGTCGAGAGCACCGCCCGGACCGCCCGGTTGTCCTCGCGGACCTGGATGCCCAGCGCCCCCTGGCCCGGGCTCGGCGGGAAGAGGTCGAGCGGGAGCAGCTCGCCGATGGCGTCCTCCAGCCCGAGCCGGTGCAGCCCGGCCGAGGCGAGCACGACGCCGTCCAGGCCCATGGTCTCGATCTTCCGCAGCCGCGGCGGGACGTTGCCGCGGATCGGGACGATCTCCAGGTCCGGCCGGACGGCCAGGAGCTGGGCGATCCGGCGGGCCGCCCCGGTGCCCACCCGGGCGCCCTTGCGCAGACCGGCCAGGGTCGAGCCGCAGAGCGCGTCGCGGACGTCCTCGCGGGCGGGCGGCTGGAGCAGCACCAGCCCGTCCGGGTTGCTGGTCGGCAGGTCCTTGAGGGAGTGGACGACCACGTCCACCTCGCCCCGGACCAGGGCCGCCTCCTGCTCGGTGCTGAACGCCGAGCCGCCGCTGACCAGGCTGACGTCGGACAGCAGCGACCGGCGGTCCCGGTCCCCGCCCTCCAGGATGACCCGGTGGGTGAAGGTGGTGTCCGGGAAGCGCTCACGCAGCGGGGCGAGGTACTCGCGGACCTGGGCCTTGGCGAGATGGCTCGCGCGCGAACCCACCAGGAATGCGGACGCCATGGTGATCAACCTCCCGAATCGGCTGACGGCTGTTCAATTCATGCTAGGTCCGGTGCGGTTGTGCTTTTGCAGACAGCGAGTCGGCAAGCGCCGCCGGACGGCTCCGCCCGGGCGCACCCGCGGTGCGCGAGCGGGAGGGCAATACTGAGCCGCATGAGTGAGAGCCACGACGAGCACCGGTTCCGGGTGCCGTGCCCGAACTGCCACGGCGGGGTGCGGACCCGCGCCCGGCTCGGGCTCCGGTACGACCGGACGGGCACCGGCCACATCCCCGAGACCTGCCGGGACTGTGCCGGGCGCGGCTGGCTGCCGCTGCGCAACGGCGAGTGGACCCGGCGCGGCTGAGCCCCGCGAACGGGGGCCGCGCCGGGGCTCGGGCGGGTCGGGTCGGGCCGGGTCTCGGACGGGCCGAGGGCAGGCCGGGACGGGCCCGGGCCTGCCGACGGCGGACGGTCAGACCGTGCGCTCCGGACGGGAGAGCCGGACGCAGACCTCCGGACGGGGCTCGTACGCCGGGTCGAGGTACCAGCCGCGCTCGGCGGCCAGCCGCAGCAGGTGCTGCGCGCCGACCCCCCGGTAGGTGGCCTGGTCGACCCGGATCCGCCGGTGGAAGGTGCCGTCCGGGGCGGTCACCCGCCGGTAGTTCTCCGCCGGGTGGGCCAGCTGCTTCGCGGTGTCGCGCTCCAGGATGCGGTGGACGTGCCGCTCCCAGGCCGCGGTGCTGCCGGTCAGCTCCGGCCAGAACACCCGCGGCCCGACGGCCCAGCGGGCGGCCCAGTGGTGCCAGTGGTCCGGGTCGGAGCGCGGCACCCAGAATGTGAGCACCGCCCAGAGCGGCAGGTAGACCAGCTGGAGCAGCAGCATGAACGGCAGCAGCAGGAAGAGCCGGGACGGCCGCGGACCCCACGGCGTGCCCGGGGCGGCCGGCGGGTCGTGCGGACCGGGCGCGCCCGACTGCGCCGGGGCCGGGAAGGTGCGGGCCAGCCAGACCTGCTCGCCGGCCGCCCCGCCGCCGGCGACCTGCCAGCCGTGGCGCTCGGCGATCCGCGCGACCCCGACCGCGCCGAGGCCGCGGTGCAGGCGCAGCGGCAGCTTGACCGTCATCTCGCGGCTGTGGTCCGCGCCGAGCGCACCCTGGCCGGAGGCGAGTTCGGCCTCGGCCTTCCGGACGCGGCGCTCCACGATCGGGGCGAGGTAGCGCTCCCAGTCCTCGGGCTTCCCGGTGAGCTCCGCCTTCAGCCGGCGCGGCGGGATGAAGTAGCGGTGCGGCTTCATCCAGGCGTCCGAGTCGGGTCCGGACGGGCCGCCGCCCGGGGAGAACATGGCGATCACGACGAGGGCGACGAGCGCGGCGATCCACAGCGGCGCGTAGACCCACTGGAGGGTGAACTGCAGCAGCACGGCGGCCCGGTTGCGCCGGGGCGCAGGACCGGGGAGCCCGGCGCCCCGGGCGAAGGCGGGGACGTAGCCGGGCTCGCCCGCGGGGGCGGCCGGCGGCACGGGGGCCGCGGGCGGCGCCGGCTGTGCGTAGGGGTTCTGCTCGTACGCGGCCTGCGCGTAGGGGTTCTGCGCGTGGGGGTTCTGCGTATGGGGGGCCTGCGCGTACGGGTTACCGGGGGACGGCTGGTTGTGGCTGTAAGGCTGGTTACGGCCGTACGGGTCGAGGCCGTACGGCGCCTGTCCGTACGGGCTCCCCCCGTACGCCGGCGGGGCCGCCGGTGCCCCGTACCCGCCGCTCCCGTCGCGGCCCTGACTGTTCGACACTGCTGCTCCCCCGTTCACCGACCGAATCGGGGGGACACCCTACCGAGCGCCGGGGACTCTCCTCCCTCGCCCTATTCCGCGACCGGTCCGTCGACCTCGTCGCGGTCGACGAGCAGCTCGGCGCCGCCGTACGACTCCTTCACGTTGCCCCGGTACTGGTGGATGCGCTGGTGGTCGGCCCAGAGGTCGGCGGGGATGCCGCCGCTGCCGTCGGTGGAGGCGCGGTCGTCCCAGCGGGCGTACCAGAGCGCGTCGGGCAGCGGGCGGCTGCCGGCCCGGGCCGCGGCGACCAGGTCGGCGATCCCGGAGTCGAGGCTGGAGTAGAAGCCGGAGCGGTACCCCGCGGCATGCAGGCCCTGGGTCCAGCCGAGGGCGAAGTCGACGACGGCCTGGGCGCAGGACGCGTCGCCCCGCGGGTAGGCCTCGATGTCGAGGTAGACCGGGCTGCCCTTGCCGAGGCCGACGGCCTGCAGTCCGCGGACGGCCTCGGCGGCCTCCTCGCGGCCCTGCCGGACGGCCTGCGCCGGGTCGATCCGCAGCGGTTTGCGCGCGAGGTCGCTGCACGGGGCCTGCCGGCCGACGTGGGTGGGGATGAAGCGCCAGCCCGCCGCCCTGGCACCGCGCACCCAGTCGGCGGTGAGCCGGGGCTGGGCGCAGCCGCGCTGCCCGCCGCTGGTGTAGATGCCGACGGCGCCGTACGGGGAGGTGCCCTGCCAGGCCCGGAGGGTCTCCAGCGGGGGTGCGGTGCAGGTGTCGAAGCCTGTGCCGCGGTAGCCGGGGCCGGGGCGCGGCGCGGGCGGTCCGGCCCGGTCGGGGACCACGGTGGCCCGGATCCGGGGCGCGGCCGGGACCTCGACGGCGGTCGGGGCGGCGGCGGCGAGCGGTGCGACGGATCCGGCACTCGCGCCCGGACCTTCGGCGGCCAACAGCAGGACCAGGGTGGCGGCGGCGAGCGCCGCGGGGCGGAGATAGCGCACCCCGCCTTGATACTGACGGACCGTCGGGCGATTGCCGCAACCGCGCCGCCGCGTCCCGGAAAGCTCACCCATTCGGGCGTACCCGTCCGCATCCGTCCCTATATTGGTAACGAGCTTGCTCCGGCATGACTCCTTACGGCAGACTCGCCACCATGCCCACCTCCCCCACCGGCGAAACCACCGCCTTGACGCCGATCGGCCCGGCCCTCGCCGAGGCCCTTGCCATGCCGCCCGCCCCCAAGGGCGAGCCCGCCGGCGAGCGCGGTGGCTGGCGACGAGGCGGCCCCGGGCAGCAGGCGTCCGGCGAGGGTGCGCCACCCCCGGGCGTGCACCCCGTCCGACCCCCGGGTCGGCGGTATTCGAAGCTCCTGCGGCGCCCGGATGCGATCCCGGCGCCGCTTCTCTGTTTGGTGGCGATGCTCACCGTCCAGCTGGGCATCGCGCTCTCCAAGCCGCTCTTCGGCCCGCTCGGGGTCGGCGGGACGACCTTCCTGCGGCTGAGCTTCGCCGCGGTCGTGCTGCTGGCGGCGACCCGGCCCCGGCTGCGCGGACGCTCCCCGCGCGACCTGGCCGCCGCCGGACTGCTCGGAATGGCCTCGGCCGGGATGACCCTGCTCTTCGCCGGGGCGATCGACCGGCTGCCGATGGGCACCGCCGCGACCATCGAGTTCCTCGGCCCGCTCGCCGTGGCCCTGGTCTTCGCCCGCCGCGCCACCCACCTGCTCTGGGCCCTGCTGGCAGCCGGCGGCGTCGCGCTGCTCACCCTGCTCGGCGAGGGCGGCGGGGGCCACGGGCTCGACCCGGTCGGCCTGGCGTACGCCTTCGGGGCGGCGGCCTGCTACGCCGCGTACATCCTGTTCACCGACAAGGTCGGCGCGACCTTCCAGGGCTTCCAGGGCCTCGCGGTGTCGATGACGGTCGGTGCGCTGACGCTGGCGCCGTTCGGGCTCGGCGAGGCCTGGTCCGGGCTGACCGCACCGGACGCCTCGCCGCTGGTGCTGCTGCTGTCGGTCGCCGGGGTGTCGCTGCTGCTGCCGGTGATCCCGTACGCGCTGGAGATGACCGCGCTGCGCCGGATGCCGCAGCGGGTGTTCAGCATCATGGTGAGCCTGGAGCCGGCGGTGTCGGCACTGGTCGGCCTGGTGGTGCTGGGCCAGCTGCTGGGCGGGGTCCAGGTGGCCGGCATCGCCTGCGTGGTCGCGGCCAGCGTGGGGGCCACCCTGACGGGGCGGCGCTGAGCGGGCGGTGCTGACCCGGACGGCGCCGGGTCGGCGCAGGGCGCGACGGCCCGGGCGTGTCCGGGCGTGTCCGGGCGTGTCCGGGCGTGTCCGGGCGTGTCGCGGCGGCTCAGGGCGTCGAGGGCGCCGTTCGCCCGTCCGGCGGGCGGTCCGGTTCCGGGCCGCCCGCCGCTGCTTGCGCCCGGCGGCCCTCCGGACCGTCCGCGCCTCCGGGCCGTCGGCGCTACGGCCAGAGCAGGGTGCGCGACCACTCCGGCGCGCGGACCGGCCCGGTGCGGGTGTAGCGCAGCCGGACGTGCCGGCGGTCCGAATCGCCCTGCCAGAACTCGGCCTCGTGCGCCCAGAGCGTGTAGACGGCGTGGCCGGCCGGGACGATGCCCGGCGCCGCCTCCAGCCGCCGGCGCGCGGCGACGGCGGCCTCGTCGTACTCGTCGAGCGACTCCATCGGCTCGCTCTGCCGACCGACCAGCGCCCCGACCCGGGCGGCCGGTGAGCGGGTGGCGAACTCGGCGGCGGCGACCTGGTCGGCCGCGCGCTCGACGGTGCCGCGCACCCTGATCTGGCGGCCGAGGCCCGGCCAGTACAGCGTGAGCGCGGCGGCCGGGTGGTCGGCGAGCTGACGCCCCTTCGGACTGTCGGCCGCGGCGGAGAACACCCAGCCGGTGCCCGAGGGGTCGACGTCGCGCAGCACCAGCACCCGGGCGTCGGGCAGCCCGTCGGCGTCGACCGTGGAGAGCGTCATGACCTGCGGGTCCAGCACGCCGGCCGCGAGCGCGGTGGCGAGCCAGTCGACGAACAGCGGGCCCGGTTCGGCCGGGGCCGCCGCGGGGTCGAAGCCCGGCAGCGGGCGGGCCATCGGCGGCCGGCCGAGCAGCAGTTCGGGCACCGAGCGGGCCTCCGTGCGCGGTTCGCCGACGCGCGGTTCGGCGGGTGCGCCGCCGTCGCGGTCGCTTCCGCTGCGGTCGTTGCCGCCGGCGCCCGCGCCGCGGCCCTCGTCACAGCTCGCGTCCGGCCGTGCCTCGTCGGGGCCGGTCGGCCCTGCCTCCTCCGCCGCCATCGCGCCTTCCCTCCGGTTGCCGTGGCCGCCACCCGGCGGGCCCGGCCGGAGGGTCCGGCCCGCGGGTCCGCGCGGGGTGCGCTGTGAGAGCGCAACCGTACCGCCGCGGGCCGACGGCGCCGGGTGCGGGCCCTGGCCGACGGGTGAACCTGCGGCTGCGGCAGGCGGGCGGGGCACGGCACGCAGGAGGAGCGGCACCGGCGGTCGCGGCACGGGCGGGCGTAGACGGACGCAGACGGACGCGCCGCGCGCGAACGGCCGCGGGCATGCCGGTGGGCGGTGCCGTCGCCGACACCGCCCACGAGTCCGGTTGGCGGTGACCCTTTCCGCTGCCCCGGTGACTGCTGCACTGCTTCGAACCCCTCCGCGGGTGCTCAGCTCACCCGCGGCTCACGCCGTCCGTCCACCTCCGGCGCCCCCGCCGGCGGTGGGACCGGGCGGGGTCAGCCGAAGACCGGGGCGAAGACGATGTTGAAGTTCTGGTTGGACTGACCGGCCAGGACGGCGCCCGCGTTGTCCTTCACCGCCACGGTGTTGTTCTGGTTCGAGGCACCGGCACCGGTGGCCGTCTGCTGGGTGGAGATGTAGTTGCCGTCCACCGAACCGAAGACGTTTCCGGTCCCGGTGTTGGACACCACGCTGCTGTTGGACCCGTCGTTCGCCAGTGCGCCGTTGTCGGCGGCGGCGGCTCCGGCGCCCGCCAGCAGCAGGCCGGCCGCGAACGGAGCGGCAACGAGCAGACCGACCATCCGGGGGGTGCGGAAACGAACCATGAAAGCCTCCAAGAAGCCGTTAGTCACACATTCTTTGCGGTGGTTCGCCGGCCAGGCGAACCGCTGCGGCTGCGACGCCTCGACCAGAGTTCCGCAACAAATCGACAAAGCACCACCTCCCGACCCGCTTTTCGCCCGTTAGCGTGATATCCGGGCAGCGGCGCATAACGGCGGGCCGGACCGCGCACGGACCGACACACCGCCGACGAGCTGGGACTTCGCCCGAACGGTGGGCGCCCCCGCACCCCCACGGGACGGCGTGTGCGCAGCACACGAACGGCGGCTCGCACCACCCCGGCGCGAGCCGCCGCCATTCACGCCCCCATCGAATCGACCAAGACTCCTTGTCGATACATCCAGCCATCCTGCGACTATTCAACAATCAGACAAGAAGTGGACCCGATCATGGCCCGTCGGTGAATTCCCGGCGAAGGCGCGGGAATCAGACCGCCTTACCCGGGTTGAGGATCCCCAGCGGGTCGAAGACCGCCTTCAGCTGCCGCTGCAGGTCCAGGGCCACCGGCCCCAGCTCGCGCGCCAGCCAGTCCCGCTTCAGCAGTCCGACCCCGTGCTCCCCGGTGATCGTCCCGCCCAGCTCCAGCCCCAGCGCCATGATCTCGTCGAAGGAGCGCTGGGCCCGCGCCGACTCGTCCGGATCGGAGCCGTCGAAGATGACGATCGGATGGGTGTTGCCGTCGCCCGCGTGGCTGACCACCCCGATGGTCAGCGCGTTCCGCTCGGCGATCGCCGCCACCCCGTTCAGCATCTCGGCCAGCCGGGAGCGCGGGACGGCCACATCGTCGATCATCGTGGTGCCCAGCCGCTCCAGCGCGGGCAGCGCCGAACGCCGCGCCTGCAGCAGCAGCTCGGACTCCGCCCGGTCCGCCGCCGGCACCACCTCGGTCGCGCCCGCCGCCCGGCAGAGCTCCCCCACCGCCGCCAGCTCGCCCGCCGGGTCCGCCCCGTCGAAGGCCACCAGCAGCAGCGCCCGGGTGGACTCCGGCAGCCCCATCCGCCCGAACTCGTTGACCGCCCGCACCGAGGTCGCGTCCATCAGCTCCATCAGCGACGGCGTGAACCCGCGCGCCATCACCGCGCAGACCGCCGCACCCGCCGCGTCCGCGCTCGGGAACTCCGCCGCCAGCGCCAACTGCGGTGCGGGTGCGGGCCGCAGGGCCACCACCGCGCGCACCACGACGCCCAGGGTGCCCTCCGAACCGACCAGCAGCCGGGTGAGGTCGTAGCCGGCCACGCCCTTCGCCGTCCGGCGGCCGGTGCGCAGCAGCCGCCCGTCGGCCAGCACCACGTCCAGCCCGAGCACGTACTCGCTGGTGGTGCCGTACTTCACGCAGCAGAGCCCGCCCGCTCCGGTGCCGATGTTGCCGCCGATCGTGCAGGACTCCCAGCTCGACGGGTCCGGCGGGTAGGCCAGCCCCGATCCGGCGGCGGCCCGGGAGAGCTCGGCGTTGACCACGCCCGGCTCGACGACGGCGATCCGGTCCACCGGGTCGATCTCCAGGATGCGGTTCATCCGCACCATCGACAGCACGATGCAGCCGTCCACCGCGTTCGCCGCCCCCGACAACCCGGTCCGGGCGCCCTGCGGCACCACCGGCACCCGCAGTTCGGTGGCCGTCCGCAGCACGTGCTGCACCTGCTCGACGGTCTCCGGGAACACCACCACCGCGGGATCGCCGGCCGCACAGAAGCCCGCCATGTCGCGACGGTAGGCGGCCGTCACGTCCGGGTCCACCACCAGTGCGTCCGGCGGGAGTCCGAGCGCCAGCCGGTCCGTCAGATCACTCACCACAGCCTCCGATCGCCGCCGCAGCGGCACCGCCCGTCGTACGCGCGACTCTGCCGCCGCCCCGGGAACGGGGCAAGTGCGCGGCGCGGCGGGCGGTGCCGGTCACCGGGCCGGCCGGCTCAGCCGCGGACCACCGGCTCCTGCAGTTCGGTGACCCACTGCGCGGTGTCCTCCGGGCACTCCAGGTACAGCTCGCGGGCGTACCCGGCGGAGCGGTAGCCGTTCTCCCCGATGAACCGGGCCAGCGCCTGGAAGGACGGCAGGCCGTCGTCCATCGCCCCGCGGTGCACCACGGTCGCCGCCTCCTCCACGGCGGGCAGCTCGCGCACCTCGAAGCCGTACGCCTCCGAGGGCTTCACCGCGGCCGCGACCGGCACGGCCGCGCGGACCAGCACCGAGCCGTCCCCGGCCGGCGCGTCCTCGTACAGGGCGATCGCAGGACCGGCGTCCGCGACGCCCGCCTGCGCCATCCGGCGGCACAGCTCCGCGAAGAGCGGGCCGACCACCGGCCCGATGTCCTGCGGCTCGTAGCTCGCCGCCACCGCCGACAGTTCGGCCACCCGGACCGCCGGCACCCGCTTGACCACGACCTCGCTGGTCGACATCCGTCCCTCGCTCTCGATCGTCCGGAGCCGCGCCTCGACCCGTTCCAGCCGCTGGGCGTCGGCCGCCATGGCCGCCGCCAGTTCGGCCCGCCGCAGCCGCAGCATCCCGCGCAGCTCGGCTGCGTCCACCCGCTCGTCCAGCACGGCCTGCACCTGCTGCAGTGTGAAGCCGAGGTCCTTGAGCGCGACGATGCGGTTGAGCCGGGCGAGCTGGGCGGCCTCGTAGAGCCGGTAGCCGTTGAACGGGTCGACCCGGTCCGGGCGCAGCAGTCCGATGGCGTCGTAGTGGCGCAGCATCCGGACCGACACCCGGCCGTGCTTGGCGAAGTCTCCGATGGTGAACATGATGGCTCCAGTGCAGGGCCTCACACGGTGTCATGGTCAAGCACCGGCCCCGCCGCCGCCCGGGCCGGGCCGGTTCAGTCCGTGACGTCGAAGCCCCGCCGCTCCCCCAGCGCGCGCAGGCTGCGCTGGCCGGGGATGCCGTTGGCGTCGGCGCCGCGGTAGCCCAGGCTGCGCTGGAAGGCCGCGTACGCCTCGACCGTCCGGGTGCCGAAGGAGCCGTCCACCCACCGGCGTTCGAGCAACCCCTCGTCCGCCAGCGCCTGTTCGACGATCCGCGCCTCCCCGCCGTAGGTGGTGTGGCCCTGGGCCGCCCCGGGGTCGGTCCGGGCCGCCGCCACCACGTGGGCGAGCGAGACCCGGCGGGGCGAGGGCAGCCGCCCGAGCAGCCGGCGCAGCGACGTCTCGCCGGGGACGCCGTCCGCGTCCGCGCCGCTGTAGCCGAGGGAGCGCTGGTAGTCGCGGTAGTTGAGGGTGTCGGCGTCGCGCCAGTCCTCGTCCGGGCCGGAGCGGTAGTGGTCGCCGTGGCCCGCCGCGACCAGCGCCTCGCCCACCTCGCGCACCTGCGGACCGTGCGCGCCCCAGCCGTACTCCAGCCCGTTGATCGTCACCCGGTGGCGGGCCGGGGCGGTGTCCTGGGAGCCGCCGGACTGCGGGGGCGGCGGCAGCGGGGTGCCCTGGGCCGGGCCGCCACCACCCGTCGAACCGCCGCCATGGCCGCCGCCGACCGCGGCCGCGATGCCCGGCAGGACCGCCTCGCGGAACTGCCGCACGCGCGCGTCGCCCGGACAGGCCGTCCCGCCGTCCGACCACTGCGGGTACAGCCGGTGGTAGCCGAAGCCCGGGTCGTCGTGCGAGCGGCAGACCCGCAGCGGGATGCCGTGCTGCCGGTGCAGCCAGACGCCGAGCCGGACCAGCGCCTGCACCTGGGCGTCCGTCCACGGGTCGGTGTGGTCGAGGTTGCTCGCCGTCTCCACGCTCACCGCGCCGGTGCCGTCCGGGCGCCGGTTGGCGTGCATGTTGGCGTCGGCCCGGGTCTGCGTCCCGACGAACTGCGCGACGCGGCCGTCGAAGCCGACCCCGAAGTGCGACTCCAGGGCCGTCGAGTCGCGCCAGTACTCGTACATCCGGCGCGGCGTCCACGGCGCCGCGATGCTGTGCAGGATCACCTGTGTCGGGACGATCGCCGGCTGCCCGTCGGACTCGGGCTGCAGCTCCATCCGCTCGCCATCGGGGTACCAGGCCATGCATGCCTCCACGACATGCCGGGCGCCCGGCCCACCCCCACCTCAACCCGCCGGACGCGCTCCCAGGGCACTTCGCCCACTGTCCACCGGCTAACGACCACCTCCCCGACCGTGCAGGACGCCCCGCTCCCAAACCCCCCGTCCGAGTGAATACCCGCTCCAGCCACCTGACGACCCGCCACCCGCCGCCCTTCCCCGGGAACGCCGACGGCCCCCGACCGGATCAACTCCGGTCGGGGGCCGTTCAACAGGCGGAGAGCGTGGGATTCGAACCCACGGTACGGGGTCACCGCACGACAGTTTTCAAGACTGTTCCCTTAGGCCGCTCGGGCAGCTCTCCGAGGCGGAGGCCAGCCTAACGGGTCCGGCGGGGTTCGGTGCACCGGTTTGCGGGGTGCGTCAGCCGTCGTCGCCGACCCGCTCGCCGAGGGTGACCTTGGTGGTGGCGGTCTGGCCGTTGCGGGTGTACTCGACGTCGACGCTCTCGCCCGGCTTGTGGGTCCAGATGCGGCTCACCAGCGCGGGGCCGTTGTCGATCGGGACGCCGCCCAGCTTGGTGATCACGTCGCCGGGCTTGAGGCCCGCCTTGTCGGCGGCGCCGCCGGGGGTGACGGCGGGGACGCCGCGGATGTCCTTGGTCGAGATCTGGGCGCCGTCGCCCTTGTAGTCGTCGTTGCGCAGCACGTCCAGGCGGGCGTAGACCGGGCGGCCGGTCTTGATCAGGGTCTCGGCGACCCACTTGGCCTGGTTGATCGGGATGGCGAAGCCGAGGCCGATGCTGCCGGCCCGGCCGGTGCTGGAGGTGTTGGACTGGATCGCCGAGTTGATGCCGATCACCGCGCCGCCGGAGTCGAGCAGCGGGCCGCCCGAGTTGCCGGGGTTGATGGAGGCGTCGGTCTGCAGGGCGTTCATGAAGGACGCCTGCGCGCCGGTCTCGTCGCCGGACGCCACCGGGCGGTCCTTGGCGCTGACGATGCCGGTGGTGACGGTGGACTCCAGGCCGTACGGGGCGCCGATGGCGATGGTGGAGTCGCCGACCAGGACCTTGTCGGAGTCGCCCAGCGGGAGCGGCGTCAGCTTGTCCTTCGGCGGGTTGTCGATCTTCACCACGGCGACGTCGTAACCCTCGGCGCGGCCCATGATGGACGCCGGGTACGAGGTGCCGTCGGCGAACTTGACGCTCAGTTTGCCGCCGGCGGCGGCGGGGGCCACGACGTGGTTGTTCGTCAGGATGTGGCCCTCCTTGTCGAAGACGAAGCCGGTGCCGGTGCCGGACTCGCCGCTGCCCTGGGCCTTGATCGTGACGACGCTGGGCATGGCCTTCTGCGCGATGGCGGCGACCGAACCGGGCGCGGCCTCGTTCTTCTGGGTGTTCCCGGCGGGCACGGTGGTGCTGGTGCGCTCGGACCTGGCGCTGACGGTGCTGTCGTCGCGGTCCGCGACGACCACGCCGACCGCGCCGCCGGCAACACCGGCGACCAGGGCGACGGCCGCGATCAGCGCGACCAGGCCGCCGCGCTTGCGGCGCGGGCCGGTGGGCTCCGGCGGGGCCGGGTAGCCGACCGGACCGCCCGGGTACGCCGGGCCGCCGGGGGCGCCGGGGCCGCCGGGGGCACCCGGGGTGGCGGGGGCGGAGTCGTGCAGGCCCCAGCCGCCGAGCGGCCGGCCGGCGCCGAACGGCGAGCCGTGGCCGTGCGCGCCCGGTGCCGCCGCGGGGGCCCCGTACGGGTCGTGGGCGGCGGCCGGTGCCGCCGCGGGGGCCCCGTACGGGTCGTGGGCGGCGGCCGGCGCCGAGTACGGGTTGGCGGGCGCAGCCGGGGCGGCGGGCACCGCGGTGAGGGCGGTGGTCGCCGGGTCCGCCGGGGCGGCGGGCGCCGGCGGCAGGACCGGCGGCGGGGCGTCCAGGTAGCCGGGCGCGGCGGGCGCGACCGGGGCGGGCGGCAGGACCGGCGGCGGCGCGTCCACGTACTCCGGGGCGGCCGGCGCGGCCGGCTGCTCCGGGGGCGTGATCTTGCCGAAGGCCAGCGTGGGGCGCGCCCCGCCGGCCACGGGGGCGTCCGGCGCGTCCGGCGCCGCCCCGGGCCCGGGCTGCTGCGCCGGACCGTCAGGAGCGGGACCGACCCCTCGGCCGCCGGGCTGCTCCCCCTGCGGCCCGGTGGACCCAACCTCACGCTCGGTGCTCACGGACGACCTCCATAGCTGACAGGACCAAGAACCCTAGTTTTTCGCACAGTCGATTCGTTTGCCGTAAGGACCCTTCTGAAGAACTCATAAGAATCCTTAGGCGGACCCGATCCCGGGCGGTTCCCGGGCTGTTCCCGGGCCCTTCCCGGACGCGGACCAGGCCTCGGACCCGACCTCGGAACCGGTCTCGTGACCGGCCGCGCGACCGAGGTGGCCGCGGGCCGTTCCGGAGCCCTCGCGGAGTGGTCCCGGGCGCCGGTCCGCGGCGCGTCCGGTACCGCGCCCGTCGCCGCCCGCGGGAGTGCCGGGCGGTTGGGCCGCCGCCCCCGGGCCGTCCCGCGATCCGGACCGCAGGCCCCCTGGCCTTGGCGTTCACCGCCTCGCCGGTTAGCCTGTCGCTCCAATCTGACACGCGGGAGCTTGGACCAGCCAGGCTGAGAGTGCGCCGGTCGACCGTACGCCACGGTATCCGTGGTGGTGCCGTCGAGGGGGCGCTGACCGCCGGAACCTGTCCGGGTAATGCCGGCGTAGGGAGTATCGGCCATGCCGCCTGCTTCGCCATCCTCTTCTCCTGGCGCGTCCGCGTCCAAGGATTTCCGGAAGTCGTCCGCGACCGTTCACTCGGACGCCGCCGACCCCGCCGGCGGTTCCGCCGCGACCGCCACCGCGGTCCTGGACCACCCCGGATCCGGCGGCCGGGTCGAGGCGCCGCTGGTGCTGGACACCGCGCCGCCGCGCACCCTGGGCTTCCGCGACCACTTCGCGCTCTGGATGAACCTCGGCGTCAGCCTGATCGGCTTCTCCACCGCCGCCACCGTGCTGGGCGCGCCCGGCAGCGAGCTGGGCTTCGCGGCGGCGGTGACGGCGGTCGTGGTCGGCACCGTGATCGGTACCGCGATGCTGGGCGTGGCCGCGCTGATCGGGGCCCGCACCGGCGCCCCCGCGATGGCGAACCTGCGCGGCCTGTTCGGCACCCGGCTCTCGTACGTGCCGACCGTGCTGAACATCGCCCAGTGCATCGGCTGGGGCGTGTACGAGCTGCTGGTCATCGCGATGGGCGCGCAGACCGTCGCAGGCACCGAGGGCTACCGCTGGCTGTTCGTGGTGCTGGCGGGCGCGCTGACCACCGCGCTGACGATCTGGCCGCTCGGCGCGATCGCCGTGCTGCGGCGCTTCGTGGCGGGCGCCGTCGCGGTGGCGATGGTCTACTTCACCGTCCAACTGGGCCGGCAGGGCTTCCCCGACCCGGGTGCGGGCAACTGGGGCGGCTTCCTGACCGCCACCGACGCGATGATCGCGGTGTCGATCTCCTTCGTGCCGCTGGCCGCCGACTACACCCGCCACTCGCGGACCCCGGGCTCGGCGTTCTGGGGCAGCTTCTCCGGCTACACGGTGGCCCAGGCCTGGTGCTACGTGCTCGGCCTGATCGCGCTGCTGCAGGTCGACGGCGACCCGAACCGGATCTTCGACTCCTTCATGGGTGTCTGGGCCGGCTGGCTGTTCCTGCTGGTGCTGGTGCTGCGCGAGACCGACCAGTCGTTCGCCAACGTGTACTCGACCGCGATGTCGATCCACAACCTGCTGCCGAAGGTCGACCGCCGGGTGCTGACCGGCACGGTGGGCGCCCTGATCACCGTCCTGGCGCTGCAGATCACCGAGTTCACCAGCTCGTACTACGCCTTCCTGGGCCTGATCGGCTCGGTGTTCGTGCCGATGTTCGCCGTCCTGGCGGTGGACTACTTCCTGGGCGCCGGGCGGCGCGGCTGGAACCTCTCCGACGACGCGCCGTCCCGCTGGCTGATGCTGCTGCCGTGGGCACTGGGCTTCGCGGCGTACCAGCTGATCGCGCCGACCGCGATCGCCGGCTGGTGGACGGACTTCTGGACCTCGGCCCGGGAGCTGATCCACTTCACCCCGCAGGCGTGGACCTCGGCCTCGCTGGCCGGCTTCCTGGTGCCGGCCCTGGTCACCCTGGCGCTGCGCCCGCTGACCGCCGGCCGGGCGCAGGACTGACACCCGCACGGACCCGCGGCACCACACCGCAGCACCCCGCAGCACCCCGCAGCACCCCCGAGGACGGCCCCCCAGGTTGGGGCCGTCTTCGTCTGCGCGTCACCTGCGCCGCCTATCGTGGACCGCGTGACCAGTCCCGATCTCTCCCCGGCCACCGCCGGCACCGCGCAGCCCGTCCGGGTGATCGCCCACCGGGGCTCCTCGCACGCGCTGCCCGAGCACACCCTGGCCGCCTACCGCCGGGCACTCGCCGAGGGCGCCGACGGGCTGGAGTGCGACGTCCGGGTGACCGCCGACGGGCAGCTGGTGTGCGTGCACGACCGCCGGATCGGCCGGGTGTCGGACGGGCGCGGCACGGTCTCCGCGATGACGCTGGCCCAGCTGGAGGCGTACGACTTCGGGGCCTGGAAGACCGGCCGGGCCAGCAGCGATCCGGAGCTGCGGGGGGTGCTGCGGCTGGAGAGCCTGCTGGAGCTGGCGGTGGACTCCGGGCGCCCGGTGGAGCTGGCGATCGAGACCAAGCACCCGGTGCGCTTCCGCGGCCGGGTGGAGGCCGAGCTGCTCCGGATGCTCGGCCGCTTCGGCATCACCGGCGGCCCCGGGCCGGCCGACGGAACGAACGGCGGCCCGGACAGCGAACCGGCCGGCGACGCCGGGACCCGTCCGACGGCCCGGATCATGAGCTTCTCCCCGGTCGCCCTCGGCCGGGTGCGGGCCGCCGCCCCGCAGTACCCCCGGGTCTTCCTCTTCGAGCGGACGCTGCCGCTCGTGGGCCGGGTGCGGCCGGGTACGGAGCTGCCGGGCGGGGCGCGGATCGCCGGCCCGGGGATCGACCTGGTGCGGGCCAGACCGGAGCTGGTGACCCGGCTGCGCGCGGCCGGACACCAGGTGCACGTGTGGACGGTGGACGAGCCGGCCGACGTACGGCTCTGCCTGGAACTGGGGGTGTCGGCGATCATCACCAACCGCCCGGCGGAGGTGCTGGCCCAGCTCGGCCGCTGACCCCGCGCAGGTTCCCGCGGCGTCGTCCGGCGCGGCACCGCACGGGGGCACCGCGTGCCGCCCCGCAGTACGCGCCGGACGGGCGGGCGTTATACCCGCGTGATCGGTGGGACCGGTGGGGCCGGGACGGCTGACCGGTGCGCGTGAGCGGTACCCGGTCGCGCTGGTCGGCGTTCGAACCATCCGGACCAAACCTGCGGTTGACAGATTTTGCCGGAAATTACGCGCCGGAACGACACAGGGTGAGCGGCGAATCACCTTTCGCGTACCGTGAGTCGCGCCGCCCGAAATGACCGCGCGGGATCGTCCCGTGGTCGTTTCCGACGCATTACCAAGGGGCATCCATCCCTCGGCATACGCTGAAGGAGGTCCGGGGGTGGCGTTGATGGTGGCGCGTGAAGTGCCGACTTCATCGACCATGGCAGTGCCGCACGGCCCAGCGAGTGTCGGGGTCGCACGGCGCCGACTGCGTCGAGATCTGGGCGACCGCGAGATACCGGAACCGGTCATCGATGATGCCGTTCTGATCCTCTCCGAGCTGCTCAGCAATGCATGTCGATACGCCCGTCCGCTCGGCCCGCTGCCCGCGCTCGGCCGCGGTGCCAGGGCCGAGGTGCTCGGCGGGGTGCTGGTGGGCGTGCCGTCGGGTGCGGCCGCGGTGACGGCGCGTCGGGAGGACGAGGACGGCGAGGAGGACGGCGGCGTCCTGGTCCGCTGGCAGATGCACGCCGACGGCATCCTGACCCTGGAGGTCACGGACGGCGGCGCGGTCACCCGGCCGGTGCCGGCCAGCCCCTCGCTGACCGCACGGGGCGGGCGCGGGCTCGGCATCGTCGACCAGTTGGCCAGTGACTGGGGCGTGCGCGACGCGCCGGGCGAGGTGACGGTCTGGGCGGCGCTGCCGGCCCGGGCGAGGCACGCCCGGCGGGACGGCGGTGACGCCCGCACCGCCTGACGCCCGCACCGCCCGAGCCCGTACCGGCGGTCGGCACCGCCCGCGCCCCGGCGCGCGCCCACCCGCCGCCGGAACGTCAGTAGGCTGCCCGGAGCACTACACCACCGTTCCCGGGAGAGCCGCACCATGGGCAAGAAGGCCGCCAAGAAGGCGCCGCAGCGCAGCCAGTCCACCACCGCCGTCACGGGCGAGGTCCCCGTGGTCGGGGCGCGCGAGGCGTGCCCCTGCGGTTCGGGCCGCCGCTACAAGGCGTGTCACGGCCGGGAGGCGTCGCACGCCGTCCAGGAGCTGGTGCACCGTCCGTTCGAGGGGCTGGCCGGGGAGGCCGACTGGGTGGCGCTGCGCGAGCTGGTGCCCGCCGCGACCGCCCCGCTGGCCCTGGCCGAGGGCGTGGCCGCGTCGGCCAACGGCGAGGTGCCGTCGGTGACGCTGGCGACCGTCCTGCCGCTGGCCTGGCCGGCCCTGCGCCGCCAGGACGGCTCGATCCTGCTCGGGCTGCAGACCCAGTCCTCCTCCGGCGACCTCAGCCGCGACCTCGCGGACGCCCTGGAGCTGGCGCTGGCCGCCGAGCCGGGCAGCCCGGTGCCGTCGCGCCGGACCGTCCCGGGCGGGCGCCGGCTGCAGGACCTGCTCGACGCCGGCGCCGCGTTCACGCCCACCGTGCACACCGGTTTCGAGTTCTGGCTGGAGGACGCCGAGACCGCCACCGGTGAGGTGGCCGCCTCGCTGGAGCGCGCCAACGCCTCGGCGATCCCGACCGAGAAGCTGACCGGCGTCGACTCCGCCTACTGGTGCGGTACCCCGGACAAGAACCACCTGCGCTGGGTGATGACGGTGCCCGAGGAGCAGCTGCTGGACGCCCTGGCCCGGCTGACCGCCGCCGACCGGTCCTCGCTCGGCCCGGACACCCGCCTGGTCGGCTCGTTCCGCGCGCACGGCCTGACCGTCCCGGTCTGGGACCTGCCGCTGGCGATGACCGCGGCCGACTGCGAGAAGCCCGCCGCCGAGTTCGCCGAGCGGCTCGCGGAGGCGCTCGCGGACGCCGCGCCGCTCACCGCGGACGAGCGCCGCACCCGCGCGAACCTGGTGAACCGTCAGGTCACCCTGAACTAAAGGACCCCGCCAACTGGTGATACGCGTCACATTGTCGCCGTCGGACCGCAATTTCCGGGCGGTGGCGGCCTCTTGGAAATTGGCGCGGACGCGGATCCTTGTTACTGTCTAAAGAGTCCGGTCGCTGGTGCATCCCCCGTCGCCAGCGGCCGGATCTTTTGTTTCCGGGGCGGACCCCGCGTTCAGTGCGCCGGACGCCCGGTGTCGAGCCGTACCGTCGCCTCGACCAACTCCCCCAGCAGCGGCCCGACCTGGGGCAGCCACACCCCGCCGTCGGCCGCCTGGCGGGGCGCGATCACCCAGCGCACGGTGCCGCCCGCGCCGCCGCCCGGCGGCAGCGGCAGGAACCCTCCGGTCCCGTGGTAGCGCAACGAGCCCGGCACCCAGGCCTGTTGGGCGAGCAGTTCGCCGAGCGCATCCAGCGAGTACGGGGCGACGAGCAGCGCGTACCGGCCGGGCATCGCCAGCACCGGGCCGAGCGGCAGCCGCAGCGCGCCGAGGTAGGCCAGGGCCCGGGCACCGGCCACCGCGGGCAGGCTGACCGCCGACACCCCCCGGCCGGTGGCCAGCAGGACCGGCGCGTCCGGGCTCTGCCGCTCCCACCACCAGCGGACCATCCGGGCGTCGGTGGTGGCCGCGAGCAGCGGCGGGTCGTGCGGGTGGGCGCCGGGCACCGGGCAGTGCTGGTCACCGCAGCCGCAGCGGCCGGCCCGCAGCCGGACGCCGGGCAGCACGGGCCAGCGGTGGTCCACGGCCGCCGTCAGGGCGGCGGCCAACCGGGCGGAACGGGCCTCGGACCGGCCTTGCGGGTTCTCGCGCATGGGCGCTCGTTCCTTTCCGTGACCGCTCGGGTGCTCCGTTCGTCCGGGTCGCCGGGCGCGGTCCGGCCGGGTGCGGTCCAGGGGGCGCGGGCAGGCGTGAAGCGCGGTGTCCGGAGCACGACTTGAACAGGCCGTCGAACAGAACGGCCCTGGGAACGAGAATCCCGTATGCGACCGGACGGACGCTCTCCGGGCGCGGCCGGTTCCACCGTACGAGTGAGTGGCGTCCGGCCCGGCCGGGCGCCGGGCGGTGACCGCATACGATCCGGACGGCCACCCGGACCGGGTCACCACGGGTCTGCCCGTTCTCCCCCCGTTCCATGCCCCCGGCGCTCCCGGCACTCCCGGCCGCGGCGGCGGGTGTCCGCGGGGGCGACGGGCGGCCGCGGACCGCCCGCCCGCGGCGTCCCCGCTCTGGACATGCCCCGAATGGGCTGTGTAGAAGTGGTGGCAATACTGACGATCAATGACGAGTAGGAGCGAATCCAGGCGAAACGCGCCGTTCGGCCGTGCTCGCTCCATCGGCCGTACAGGGGTTCCGCATGATCCGCATGACACGTACCGCGTCAGGAGTGGCGGCATGACCGAGTCCCACCCGTCGTCATCGTCCCCCGCGCCCGTCGAGCCCGTCGAGGGCTGCGGCGCCGGCGGACTCTCGCTGCTCGACCCGCCCGGCTTCCCCGGCCCCGGCCCGTCGGCCGCCGCCGGGGAGCGCCCGGCGGCCCCCGCCGCCGTGCAGGACCGTTCGGCCGAACGGCTGTCCGACTACGCCGCGCTGCACGAACACACCGAACGGCTCGCCCGGGCCCGCGGTCTCGACGACACCCTCCACGCCGTCCTCGCCTCCGGGCTGGCCCTGCTCGGCGCCGACCGGGCCCTGCTGGTCACCGCCGCCCCCGGTGGCGGCCCCGGCCGACCGGTCGGCCTCGGCCTCGACCGCGCCGCGCTCGGCTCGCTGGAGACCGTGCCGTCCGAGCAGAGCTGGGTCGCCCGCCTGCTGCGCCCGCACGAGCGGCCCGAGCGGCTCGGCTCCCGCCACCTCGCCGAGGACCCGCAGACCGGCCCCCGGCTGCGCGAACTCGCCGCCCAGCTCGGCCTGGCCGGCTGCCACGGGCTGCCGCTCGCCACCGAGGAGGACGGCCCGCTGGCCGCCGCCCTCTGGTTCTGGGACGAGCCCGCCGAGCCCTCCGAGCGCCGCCGCGAGCTGGTCCGCCGGTACTGCGCGATCGCCGCACCCCTGCTGGCCCGGCAGCTGGAGGCGGAGAAGGTCCGGCGCACCGCCGAGGCGCTGCGCCGCGGCCTGCTGCCGGACCGGCTGCCGCAGACCGCCGGGCTGCGGCTCGCCGCCCGGCTCGTCCCGGCCGGACTCGACCACTCCTGCGGCAGCGACTGGTACGACGCCATCGCGCTGCCCGACGGCACGCTCGGCCTGACCGTCGGCAGCGTCTCCGGCGACGGACCCGGTGCGGGGCCCGGCTCCGCGCCCGGCGCCGCCGCCGCGATGGGCCGGGTCCGGGCCGCGCTGCGGGCGTACGCGGTGCTGGAGGGCGAGGACCCGGTCTCCGTCCTGGGCGACCTGGAGCTGCTGCTCAAGACCACCGAGCCGGCCCGCAGCGCCACCGCCGTCTACGCCTGGGTCGAGCCCGCCGATCGCCGGATCACCCTGGCCGGCGCCGGGCACTGCCCGCCGGTGCTGGTCGGCCGGCAGGGCGCGGACTTCGTCGAGACCTCGCTGTCAGCGCCGCTCGGCATGCTCGCCTGCTGGGAGGCGCCCGGCGTCGAGCTGACCGCCGAGCGCGGCGACACCCTGCTGCTGTACACCGAGGGGCTGGCCCGCCGCTGCGGCCCCACCCTGCACGCCGGGCAGGCCAACCTGCGCCGGGCCGCCGCCGACGCCCCGCGCGACGTGCGGACCGACCCGGAGCGGCTCTGCACGCACCTGCTGGCCTCCTGCGTCCGCCCGACCGGCACCGCCGCCACCGACGACCTGGTGCTGCTCGCCGCCCGATTCGACTAGCAGAGGGAGTCCCGCCGCAGGTCACGGGCCCGAACAGCTGGGCGGCCGGCCGTCCGTACCATGGGACGCACGGCCGCCCATGCCTGTTGTGATCCGACGTGTCCGGGGCGGCAAGACTCGCAAGGAGGCGACGTACGTGACCGAGGACCGCAGCCCCGCAACGGCCGAGAACCCCGAGGCCGGCGGCGAGGAGCCGCAGCAGTTCAAGGGCCGCAAGAACGGCCTCTACTCCGAGGTCTCCGACGAGCTCGCCGCGTCCATGAAGTCCGGCTGGGCCGACACCGAGCTGCACGACCTGGCCCCGATCGCCCAGGCCCCGTACGCCGCCGAGCGGCGCGCCGCGCTGTCGGCCGCCTTCCCCGGCGAGCGGCTGGTCGTCCCGGCGGGCAACCTGCGGGTGCGCTCCAACGACACCGACTACGCGTTCCGCGCCTCCAGCGAGTACGTGCACCTCACCGGGGACCGGACCGAGGACGCGGTGCTGGTCGCCGAGCCGACCGGCGCGGCCGGCCACGAGTTCGGCCTCTACCTGCTGCCGCGCTCGAACCGCGAGAACGGCGAGTTCTGGCTGGACGGCTACGGCGAGCTGTGGGTCGGCCGCCGGCACAGCCTCGCCGAGCAGCAGCAGCTGCTCGGCCTGCCCGCCCGCGACGTCCGCAAGGCCGCCGAGGAGCTGGCGGCCCGCGCCGCGGACCGCACCGTACCGACCCGGATCGTGCGCGGCTACGACGCCGGACTGGAGACCGCCCTCGCCGACGTCCTGGACGCCGGCAAGGACGCCGCGCTGAAGGAGTTCCTGAGCGGCCTGCGGCTGGTCAAGGACGCCTGGGAGATCGGCGAGCTGCGCGCCGCCTGCGAGGCGACCGTCCACGGCTTCACCGACGTGGTCCGCGAGCTCGGCAGCGCCGTCGCCACCTCCGAGCGCTGGATCGAGGGCACCTTCTGGCGCCGCGCCCGGGTCGAGGGCAACGACGTCGGCTACGGCACCATCGCCGCGGCCGGCCCGCACGCCACCACCCTGCACTGGGTGCGCAACGACGGCGACGTCCGCCCCGGCGAGCTGCTGCTGCTCGACGCCGGCGTGGAGACCCACACCCTGTACACCGCCGACGTCACCCGCACCCTGCCGATCAACGGGCGCTTCACCGACCTGCAGCGCAAGATCTACGACGCGGTGTACGACGCCCAGGAGGCCGGCATCGCGGCGGTGAAGCCGGGCGCCCGCTTCCGCGACTTCCACACCGCCTCCCAGCGCGTACTGGCCGAGCGGCTGCTCGCCTGGGGCCTGATCGACCCGGCCGTGTACGACCTGGAGAAGGTCCTGGAGCTGGGCCTGCAGCGCCGCTGGACCCTGCACGGCACCGGCCACATGCTCGGCCTGGACGTCCACGACTGTGCCCACTCCCGCCGCGAGGAGCACGTCGACGCGCTGCTCGTCCCCGGCATGGTGCTGACCGTCGAGCCCGGCCTGTACTTCCAGCAGGACGACCTCACGGTGCCCGAGGAGTACCGCGGCATCGGCGTCCGCATCGAGGACGACATCCTGGTCACCGCCGACGGCAACGAGAACCTCTCGGCCGGCCTGCCCCGCCGCGCCGACGAGGTCGAGTCCTGGATGGCCTCGCTGTCCTCCTGATCCGCCGCCGGTGGGCCCACCGGACGGTACGGCCCGCGGGTAATCCCGCGGGCCGTACCCATGTCAGGGCTTGACCACCCGGACCGGGATGCTGCGCTTGCCGAGGACCTTCAGCTCGCCGTTCCCGTCGTACGGCAGCACGGCCTGGGCGGTCACCGGCATCACCCCGGCGCCGTTGGCGGAGGTGAGCGTCATCCGGTACTTGACCGTCCGGCTCTGGCCCGGGGCCAGCGGGAACATCGACTCCGGGGTGCCGGCCGCGTAGCCCATGTCGCTGCCGGGCGACAGCGCCACCTGGGTCCACACCGTGCCGTCGAGCCGCTCCAGCCTCCCCGCGTTGGACGGCACGACGCCGCCGGGCGTCCCCGCGTACTCCTCGGTGTGGACCAGCGGCTGCACCTTGGCGTAGTCGGTCTGGCCGGTGTTGCGGTACACCACCGAGAACGCGACCACCGAGCCGTTGGCCGGCACCTGCTGGCCCATGCCCAGGGTCTCGATGCTGACCGCGACGGTGTTCTGGCCGGCCTTGGCCGCCGGCGCCGGCCGACCGCTCAGGTCCAGGCTGTCGAGGACCGCCACCACGCCGGCCTGGTACTCCGGCTTGAGGCCGTTGGCCGAGAGGTACAGCTCCTCGTCGGGCAGCCCCCACAGCTGCGCGGTGAAGGCGTCCTTGCCGTTGCAGGTCGCCTGCCACTGGGTCTTGTGGGCGGCCCGGCCGGCCACGATGTCCCTGGTCCGCACCACGCCGTCGAGCTTGATCGCCGAGGCGCCCGCGGTGTACGGCTCCTTGCCCCAGATCGGGCAGAGCGGCCGGTCGGACCACCCCCTGTCGGACTCCAGGCTCCCCCACCGGGGCCAGGACGCGTTGGCCGCCTCGTCCGCGGTGTTGTACACCGTCAGCTCGACGCCGTACGGCGCGCAGCCCTTGAGCAGCTCGACCTGCGGGGCGCCCGGGCTCAGCACGCAGAGCGTGGTCGCACTGCCGAGGGACGGCGCCGCCCGCCAGCCGGCCGGGATCTTGAACTTCACGTTCCGGAAGGTGTACGGCACCGGCGCCCCCGAGCCGACCGGGGGCGAACTCGCCGTCCCGCTCGGGGTGCCGGCCGGGGAGGCCACGCTCTCCCCGTCGTCCGGGTCCGGGGTCCCGGCCGCCGAGGCGGTGGGGCTCGGGGCGGTGGTGGCCTCCGGGGTGGGCGAGGGCGAGGCCGACAGCGTCGCGGCCGGGTCCGGCCGGTGCTCCCGGTCGGCCACCGTGTCCGGACGGAAGTTCAGCACGCCGAAGGCCAGCGCGGCGGCCAGCCCGAACAGCGGCACGGCCGTGACGTACACCGGGCGCAGCCGGCGCACTCTGCGGTTCGGCGGCTGGGCCGGTCGAAGGTCGTGCGCGGTGATCAGGGACGCCCGGGCGCCCATCGCCTCGCGCAGCAGCTGTTCGGTCGGTGTCTCCTGCGGCTCGCTGCCGCCCGGGCCGCGTCCCTTGTCGCTCATCGAACCTTCTCCAGATGCTTTTCCAGGGCGTCCAGGGCCCGGCTTGCGGTGGACTTCACGGCGCCCCGGGAGAGTCCCAGGGTCTCGGCGATCTGCGCCTCGGACAGGTCGGACCAGTAGCGCAGCACCAGCACCTCACGCTGTCGGGGAGTCAGTTCCTGCAGGGCGACCAGCACCCGGCGGTGCTCGTCGTTGAGGACGGCGTGGTCCTCGGCCGACGGCGCGTCGGCCTCGTGCGGCGGCACGTACTCGCGGGCGGTCCTGCGCCGCCGCAGCATCGAACGGGCACCGTTGACCACTGACGTGCGCAGGTAGCCGAGGGCGTTGTCCAGGTCGTCGAGCTGCTCGCCGTGCCGCTGGTACAGCTGGGTGAACGCCTCCTGCACCACGTCCTCGGCGAGGTCCTGATGGTCGACCAGCAGGACGGCCATCCGGACCAGGCCGAGCCGGTGCGCGTGGTAGAGGTCGGTCAGCGTGGGCCGTTCCTCGGCGGGTTTGCGGCCCCCGCGCAGCAGCCGGAAGCCGGACCGCCGCCGGACCGCCTCCTGTTCGCCGGCCCCACCCCCGGGGAGGTCGACCGCCGGCCCCGCCTCCTGCGCGCCGAACAACAGTCCGATCAGCCCGCGGACGGAGAAGCCGCGACCTCCCGCAGGCACCACAACCGGCCCGATGGCCATGGACATGGACGTTCCGTTCCCCCTGGGACGGCACCCGGTACGAACCGGACCGTCTGGACAAGTGATCAAGGTCCTGACCGGAGGGATTGTGACAAGACCGCTCTCCACGAGCCCATCGACCCCCCACCTCCATGGACGTGCGGCGCCGCCCGGGGTTGCAGGTGGACCGGAGGGAATGTCGGACCGCGGGTTCGCGGCCCGGCCGGTACGGCGCGGAGCGCTACACTCGCCGACGTTCCGCCAGGAAAGAGCAGGAGCAGGGGTCCCCATGGCAGTGGAGCGCAGCGGCGGGCCGGTGGCCGTCGCCATCGGACGGCGGCCCGAACCGGTGCACGACGTCGCGGTGTACGCCTTCGAGGGCATGGCCCCGTTCGAACTCGGCGTCGTCGTGGAGGTCTTCGGACTCGCCCGGCCGGAACTCGGCGGGCTGCTGGCGGCCCCCTGGTACGGGCTGAAGGTCTGCGCCGACCGGCCCGGCACCCCGCTGCGCGCGGTCGGCGGCTTCTCCGTCACCGCCGAGCACGGACTCGACGAACTCGCCGCCGCCGACACCGTGGTCGTCCCGGGCGTGCCGAACGCCTTCAGCGGCGCGACCTCCCCCGGCCTCGTCACCGCCCTGCGCACCGCGCACGAACGCGGCGCCCGGATCGTCTCGATCTGCTCGGGCGCCTTCGCGCTGGCCGCCGCCGGGCTGCTCGACGGCCGCGAGGCCACCACCCACTGGCGCTACGCCGAACTCCTCCAGCAGCGCCACCCGGAGGTGCGGGTCAACCCCGACGTCCTCTACGTGGACAGCGGCGACGTGCTCACCAGCGCGGGCAGCGCGGCCGGCATCGACCTCTGCCTCCACCTGGTCCGCCGGGACCACGGCGCCAAGGTGGCCAACAGCGTGGCCCGCCGCTTCGTCGTCCCCCCGCACCGGGACGGCGGGCAGGCCCAGTTCATCGAGGCCGCCGTCCGCCCGGTCGAGGAGGAGGACGACGGCATCGCCCGCTCCATGCAGTGGGCGATGGGCCACCTCTCCTCGCCGCTGACCGTCACGCTGCTCGCCCGGGCGGCGCAGATGTCCGACCGCTCGTACCTGCGGCACTTCACCGCCCGCAACGGGACCAGCCCGATGCGCTGGGTCGTCACCCAGCGCATCGCGGCCAGCCTGCCGCTGCTCGAATCGCCGGACGGCACGGTCGAGGAGATCGCCGCCGCCGTCGGTTTCGAGTCCGCGGCGACCTTCCGCCACCACTTCGGCCGGGTGATGCGCACCTCGCCGACCGCCTACCGCCGCGGCTTCGGACGCGGGGCGGCCTGACGGCACCCGCCCGGCCGCGTCCGCCTCAGCCGCGCAGGTCGGCGTTGGCGACCATCGCGTCGTGCAGCCACTGCGCCAGGCCCGGCGCGATCGCCTCGTAGGTCGCGGTGAAGCGCGGGTCCGCGACGTACATCCCGGCCAGACAGCGGTGGATCTCGTAGCTGCAGGCGTAGAACCGGTCGGTGATGTGCTGCCGGTGCGCCTCGGCGAGGTCCATCGCCTCCGCCGAGTCGGCCGGCACCCCGGCGGTGCACGCCTGCGCCAGGCGGGCGTTGAGCACGTCCGCCTCGGCCTTGATCCGCTCCCAGTCCTCCTTGGAGTACCGGGCGGTGCGGCGCTGCGACTCCTTCCAGGCGTCGGTGTCGCCCCAGCGCTGCTCGGCCTCGGTCTCCCACTCCTCGCGGTAGCCCTCGCCGAAGACCTCGAACTTCTCCTGCGGGGTCAACTGAATTCCCATCTTCCGTGCCTCCATGGCGTGTTCGACGGCCGCGGCCAGCTCCTGGAGGTGCCGGATGCGGTCGGTCAGCAGGTGGTGCTGCCGCCGCAGGTGCTCGGTCGGGTCGACCGAGTCGTCGTCCAGGACGGCCGCGATGTCCTCCAGTGGGAACCCGAGTTCGCGGTAGAACAGGATCTGCTGCAACCGGTCGAGGTCCTCGTCCCGGTACCGGCGGTAGCCGGCCCCGGTCCGGGCCCCGGGCGACAGCAGGCCGATCCCGTCGTAGTGGTGCAGGGTCCGTACGGTCACCTTGGCGATCCTCGCGACCTCGCCCACCGAGTACTCACGGCTCACTCGGGTGCTCCCTTCGTGCTGACACCGAGCCTCCGCTCTCACGCCGTGTGAGGGTCAAGCCGAATTCCGGGCCCCGCCCCCGGGGCCCCGGTAGGAGTCTCCGAGCGCGCGGGCCGGCGCCGGGCCCCGAATGGGCCGAGCAGCCAATTGTCCGCCCGGCGGGCGCTCGGGACGATGTGGCCATGAACACGCCCCCTCCGCCGCCCCTGGTACGACGACTGGCCGCGGAGCTGGTCGGCACCGCCCTGCTGACCGCCGTCGTGGTGGGCTCCGGCATCCAGGCCGAGACCCTCAGCGCCGACGGCGGGGTGCGCTTCCTCGCCAACGTCGGGGCCTCCGCACTCGCCCTGGTCGTCCTGATCGAACTGCTCGGCCCGGTCTCCGGCGGGCACTTCAACCCGCTGGTCTCCGCCGCGGCCTGGTGGAACGGACCGCGCTCGCGCGCCGCCCTGCCCGCGCTCGGCGGGTACGGCCTCGCCCAGCTGGCCGGGGCGGCGGCCGGGGCCGTACTGGCCCAGGCGATGTTCGAGCGGCCGCTGGTGCAGCCCGCCGGACAGCGGCGGGAGGGGGCCGCACTGCTGCTGGGCGAGACGGTGGCGACGGCGGCCCTGCTGCTGGCGGTCTGCGCGCTGGTGCGCAGCGGGCGCGGACGCCTGGTGCCGGCCGCGGTGGGCCTGTGGATCGGCGCGGCCTGCTGGGCCACCTCCTCGGGCAGCTTCGCCAACCCGGCGGTCACCGCGGCGCGCGCCCTGACCGACAGTTACACCGGGATCGCCCCGGGCTCGGTGCCCGGCTTCGTACTGGCCCAGTGCATCGGCGGGGCGGTCGGCACGGCCCTGGCGGCGCTGCTGTTCGCCCCGGGCACCGCGGGTACCACGGCCGGGCCTGCGGTGGCGGCGGCGGGGCCGGTGGGGCGGCCCGTCGCGGCGGAGGCCGCCGAGTAGGTCCCGCCCGGCGGGGTCGGGGAACGGCCGTGCCCCCGGGGCGTCGTGGTGGACGCCCCGGGGGCACGGTCACGGCACGCGCGGACCGGCCGCGCTGCGGGGTCAGCCCTGGGTGGCGGACTTGCGGCGGCGGAGCACCACGAGGGTGCCGACACCGGCGGCCAGCACGGCGCCACCGGCGACCGCGATCGCGGTGGTGTTGTCACCGCCACCGGTCGCGGCGAGGTCCTTGCCCGCGTTGTCCGCGGCGGCCTTGGCCTTGGCCACGGCGGCCGGGGTGATCTTCGGCGGGGTCACCGTCGGGTTGGACACCGGGAAGTCGATCGGCTCCTGGCCGGTGTCGGTGCTGCTCGCGCTCGGCGCCGGGGTGGTCGGCGCGGCGGTGGTCGCGGTGGCCGACGGGGAGGCGGTCGGCGACGGGGTGCCGGTGGCGGTGGGCGTCCCGGACGGCGTGGTGGTCGGGGTCGCCGTCGTGGTCGGGGTCGCCGTCGTGGTCGGCGTGGTGGTGGCGGTCGGGCTGGGCTTGCCCGTCTGCGTGGCGGTCGGGCTGGGCTTGCCGGTCGGCGACGCGGTCGGGGTCGGCTTGGACGCCTTGATGGTGAAGCCCGCGCCCTTGATGCCGTCGCAGCTGAAGCCGGCCTCGCCGACGGGCTCGCCGTTCTCGCCGAGGCGGTCGGAGTAGACCACCGGGACGACGCCGGCCTTGCCGAGCGGGGCGCCCTTGAGGACCGAGACGCGGACCTTGATGACCACGTTCTCGCCCTTGTTGAGGGCCAGCAGGGCGTCCTCGACCGGGGAGCCGCCGGAGACGCCGCCGAGCAGCACCAGACCGGCGTCCTCGCCGTCCTCGCCGGCACCCGGCACGGCGGAGGCGGGCAGCCACTGGCCCTTGGGCAGCTGGTACTCGACCTTGAGGTTGCTCGCCTTCAGGGTCTGCTCGCGGTTCTTGAACTTCAGCAGCGGGAAGAAGACGTACCCGCTCTTGGTGGAGTTGTCGATCTTGAAGGTGAACTCGCGGGCGTCGTCACCGACGAAGAGCTCCTTCGGCACGCCCTTGAGCGAGAGGTCGAGGCTCTGGCGCGCCGCCTTCGCGGCCTCGGGGGCGGCGGTGGCGGACGGGGTGGCGGCGGTGCCGACGGCCACGGCGCCCTGGGCGCCGGCCAGCACCAGCGAGGACGCCAGCGCGGCGGCACCGGCGAGAGCAAGACTGCGACGAATGGACAAGGAGACCTCACGAGAGTGTCCGGGCTCGCCCCGGGAGCGCGGCGGGGCCCGGCTGCTCCGGAAAGCCCCCCGCGAAGCTGAAAGTCCGACGGAGACTACCGAATGATCCGGCCACTCAGGAAGGCGGGTGGCACTTCCGCCCCAGGGCCCTCCCGGCGCCTGTCCGTTTGATCCAACTCCGTCACCCGGTACGGCCTTTGTGTCGACCGGCCGGGCCGCCTCGAACGGCATGGAATGACCGGTACACGTCCGGAGGACCGTATCGCACGGCCCTCCGGTGGCGCGAAATCGACGGTCGCCCGGTACGCCCGGCGAGCCCGCCCGGTCGGCCGCCCCGGCCGGTGGGCCCGCCCGGTCAGCCCGAGAAGAAGGACTTGGCGGCTATCAGCGCCCGCTGGTCGCGCAGCACGTCCCCCGGCCGGTCGCCGCTGCCGAGCAGCGCGCCGCCCCAGCGCATCCCCATGTAGTCGGCGCAGCGCTGCAGGGTGCCGATCAGCGGGTCGGCGTTCGAGTGGTCGGTGGCCAGCACGGTGACGGCCCAGACGGTGCCGCCGGTCATCCGGGCCCGGAACCGGGCGCCGGGCACCCGCAGCCAGTCGGACCAGTGGTCCAGGTAGAGCTTGGCGCTGGTCGGCAGGGAGTACCAGTACACCGGGGCGACGAAGACCAGGTCGGTCGCCTCCAGGGTGGCGTCCAGCAGGGTGCGCTCGTGCCCGGTGGGTTCGCGGTGGCGGCCGCCGTGGTGCCGGACGTCCTCGAAGGGCGGCAGCGGATGCTCGCTCAGCCGCAGCCAGCGCTGCTCGGCGCCGGGCGGCAGACTGGCCTCGGCGGCTGCCTCCGCGAGCCGCTCGGTGTTGCCGCCGGTACGGGAACTCGCGTTCAGGAAGAGGAACTTGCGGGGTGCTTCGAGCTGGTTGGCGCGGCCTGGCAGCGGTACTCCTCGCATCGGTACTCCCTCACGGAGACTCGCAGGAACGGACAGGGTCTCCGAGCCTACGACCGGCTTGCGACAGACGGGTGAAGCTGCGTCGGGCATCCGCCGGACCCGGTCAGCAGGGCGGTGACGGCGGCGGTGGTGACCGCGGCGGTGACAGTGGTGACCGCGGCGGTGGTGACGGCGGCGGTGGGGCGCCGCGTCCGCTCAGGCGCGGGCCCGCTCGCGGAGCGGGGCGGAGCGGGCGGCCCGGGCCTGCCGGCGGGCGCGGCCGGCCTCCAGCTCGGCGAGCACCCGGTCGCGCAGCAGCTCGTACTCGGCCTGCAGGCGGCCCGGGCGCTGCGGGCGGGCCACCGGGCGGCCGGGGCCGACGATCTCGTCCGGGCCGAACTGCTCCCGGGTGAGGTCGATCTCGGCGCCGGTCGGGAAGCGGTTCCACCAGTGCAGGTCCGTCCGGACGCCGCCGACGTACACCTCGCCCATCATCAGCTCGCCGCCCAGCAGGTCGTGCAGCACCATCGCGGTGACCCCGCACTGGCCGCGGGCCGGATTGTCCGGATGCCAGTGGGCCAGGTCCTCGGGGGCGCAGGTGTCGACTCCCCAGGAGGCGCGGATCGCACGTTCGATGTCGATGAGGGTCCACGGCGTCATGCCGGGAAGCCTGCCACGCCGCACCGACAGCGGCACCGCATTTCAGCCGCCCGTCGTCAGTCGGCCACGCCCCGTTCGGCCGTGACCTTCTCGATCTTCACCCGTACGAGCAGCTCACCCGGTACCCCGTTGCGCTCGCCGTACTGCTCGGCGAGTTCCTCGCCCATGTAGCGGGCGGCGATCCGGCCCGCCCAGTGACGTACCTCCGGCAGGTCCTCGCCGAGCGTCGCGGTGCCCTGGACGAGGACGAAGGAGAAGGGCGGGCGGTCGTCGTCCACGCAGAGCATCACCCGGCCGTCGCGGGCCAGCGTCCGGCCCTTGACGCTGCTCGCGGCCGTGTTGAAGAGCAGTTCGTCGCCCTCCAGCAGGAACCAGACCGGCGCCACGTGCGGGTGGCCGTCGGCCCGGGTGGTGGCGAGCTTGGCGGTGCGGGTGCCGGCGGTGAGGAAGGCCCGCCACTCGGGCTCGGTCATGGGTGCCATGGGCCCATCCTCGCGGACCGGGGCCCGCCGCGCCGGGGAACGGCGGGTTTGCCGGACGCGGGCGCGGCGGGCGGGGCGGCCGGGAAGCTCCGGGGGACGGCGGCACCCGGCGCGGCGGGGAGGGGAGGAAGGGGAGGCCGGGACGGTCGGGGGCCCGTCCCGGCCCGCGCGACTACTTGCCGAGCGCCGCGACGCCCGCCTGGGCGAACTGCTCGTCCAGGTCGCCGCTCGGGGCGCCCGCCACGCCGATGCCCGCCACCGGGGCGCCCTTCGCCTGCACCGGGGCGCCGCCGCCCAGGAACAGCGTGCCGGGGATGTCCTTCAGGTTCGGGGCCTGCGCCAGGCGCTTCACCAGCTCCGAGGTCGGCGCGTTCCACGAGACGGCGGTGAACGCCTTGCGCTCGGCGGACTCCACCGACTGCGGGCCGGCGCCGTCGCCCTTCAGCAGCACCCGGGTGACGCCGTTGCGGTCCACCACGGCCACCGTCACGTGCTGGCCGGCCTTGTTCGCCGCCTCCAGCGCGGCCTGGGCGGCCGTGGTCGCGGCCTCGATGGTCAGACCGGTGGTCTGGGTGAGGTTCTTGTTCTGGACGTCCACCTTGACCGCCGAGGCCGCGGCCGGGGTCTCGGCGGTGTCCGCGTTGGCGGAGACGGCGCCGATGGTCGCGGCGGCCAGCGCGGCGGCGGCGACGGTACCGGTCAGCAGCTTGGTGCGGGCGGTGGTCTTCTTCATGGTCCGGCTCCTCAGTCGGGTCTGCGGGGCGGCCTGGCCGGTACCTCTGCCCGGCCCGGCGGCTCTCGTTCGCTGCTTCGATCCTCCGGCCGGTACCCCCTCCGGCGGATCGGCGGTCCGGAGCGCGCTCGCAGGCACGATGGTGGACCCGGGGGTCAACCGATCGGCTGATGCGCGGGCGGCCCCGACGGGTGACCATCGAGGGATCGGCACCCCCAGGAGCGAGGAGCAGACCCCGTGCCGCAGCCGCCCCGCCGCAGTGACGACCGGGACGCCGCCCGACTGGCCGTCGTCCTGGACTCGGCCTTCCTGCTGCTGCTCGCCACCTCGCTCAGCCGCTACCTCGACCGCCACCCGGACAGCCCGCGGATCCCCTGGGTGCTCGGCCTGAGCATCGCCCTGGCCGCGGCCCAGCTGGCCGGTTCCTGGCTGGCCCGCCGGCACCCGGCCGGCCCCGAGCGGCGGCGCCCCTGGCCGCTGGCCGTGGTGGTGGCGCTCTGGGTGGTGCTGGTGCTGCTGGCGCCGAGCTTCGCCTGGTGCGCCGTCCCGCTGGTCTACACGGCGCTGCGCACGCTGCCCGCGCGGGCGGCGATCCCGCTGGTCGCGGCGCTCACCCTGCTGGTGGTGGTCGGCGAGGTCCGGCTGCCCGGCCCGATCGACGCCAACCTGCTGCTGCTCCCGCCCGCCGTCGCCGCCCTGGCCACCACCGTGTTCCTGTACATGGAGCGGCAGGCCGAACGGCAGCGCGTGCTGATCGCCGACCTGGTCCGGACCCGGCGCGAACTCGCCGCCACCGAGCGGCGCGAGGGCACCCTGGCCGAGCGCCAGCGGCTCGCCATGGAGATCCACGACACCCTGGCACAGGGCCTGTCCAGCCAGCAGATGCTGCTCCAGGCCGCCGACCGCACCTGGGACTCCGATCCGGCGACCGCTCGCGGCCACGTCCGCACCGCCGCCGAGGTGGCCGCCCGCAACCTGGCCGAGGCCCGCCGCTTCGTCCACGACCTCGCCCCGGCCGAACTCGCCGACGGCCGCACCCTCGACCAGGCGCTGCGGGCGCTCGCCGAGCGGGAGTCCGCGGAGTCCGGCCTGCCCGTCCGCTTCCACCTCGACGGCACGCCCGTCCCGCTGCCGGCCGCCGCCCAGGCCGCGCTGCTGCGGATCGCCCAGGGCGCGCTGGCCAACGTCCGCGAGCACGCCGGCGCCTCGGCCGCCGCGCTGACCCTCTCCTTCCTCGGCGACCAGGCCGTCCTGGACATCGCCGACGACGGCCGGGGGTTCGGCGCCGCCGACTCGGGCGAGGGCCGCGGCCACGGGCTGCCCGCGATGCGGGCCCGGCTCCGCCAGCTCGGCGGCACGCTGACGGTGGAATCCGCTCCCGGCGAGGGCACCGTGGTCTCCGCCGCGATCCCGCTGGAAGGCCGCTGACGTCCGACGCAGCTGAGGGCCGACGTCCCTGAGGTCCGACGTCCCTGCGGCCCGCGGCGCGGTGTGTCCCGGGCGCGGCGGCGTGCGGCACCGGCCGGCCGCGACGGGCAAGACTGGAAGCACCACTGCATCACCGCACCACCGCACCACCCCACCCCGCCCCCTGGAGCCGCCATGAGCACCGCCCGAGCCAGTGACCCCGAGCGCCGGGGGGAGCCGGTCCGCCTCCTGGTCTGCGACGACCACGCCGTCGTCCGGGCCGGCCTGCTCGCCCTGCTGGCCAGCGCCGGCGACATCGAGGTGGTCGGCGAGGCCAGCAGCGGGGAGGAGGCGGTCGCCCTGGCCGCCCGGCTGGCCCCGCAGGTCGTCCTGATGGACCTCCAGCTCGGCGAGGGCATCGACGGGGTGGAGGCCACCCGGCGGATCACGGCCGCCCCCGACGCCCCGCACGTCCTGGTGCTCACCACGTACGACACCGACGCCGACATCACCCGGGCGATCGCGGCCGGGGCGACCGGCTACCTGCTGAAGGCCGAGCGGCCGGAGGAGCTGTTCGCAGCGGTGCACGCGGCCGCCCTGGGCCGGACGGTGCTCTCGCCGCCGGTCGCCTCCCGGGTGATGGCGCAGATGCGGGCGCCCGCACCGCAGCTGACCGAGCGCGAGCAGGAGATCCTCGCCCAGCTGGCGCAGGGGCTCGGCAACCGGGAGATCGCGCGGGCGCTGTTCATCAGCGAGGCCACCGTGAAGACCCATCTGGGCCGGATCTACGACAAGTTGGGCGTGGACACCCGGGCGGGTGCGGTCGCGGTCGCGAAGGAGCGCCGACTGCTGAGGTGAGGCCGGAGTGTCGGGTTCCGGGCACCCGGGGCGGCCCGGCGACGGCGCCGGGCGCGGCCGGGCGGAATCCGACGGATCTTCGACACACGTCCGATGCATACGGATGAGCCGGGTGGGGCAGGCTGTAGCGGGGATGTGGAGGGGTGAAGGCCGTTCCGTGGATTCACTATTGACAAACCAACCATGCGGTTTGTTAGCGTGCACACACCGAAGCCCGCACCGCCTCGGACCCGCCCGGGGGGATCGGGTCCGGATCAGAGCCGTGCGACGGGCGGCGCGGAGCGTGTCCGGGGGGATTCGCTCCGCGCCGCCACTTTCCCGTTCCGGGCCCGCCGGGCCGCCGCACGGAGCCGTAGGCGCTCGACGGACAGGGCCTGACGGGACCTAGTCGAAGGCCGTCCAGAACGGGCAGCGCACCTGCGGCACCGGCGCGAGGTCCGCCGCCGCCCGCGCGGCGGCCGGCGCCTCGGGCGGCTGCGGCGAGCGCGCCACCCCCGGCGACACCGCGGTCAACTCCGCACTGCCGAGCGGCCCGAAGGCCAGTTCGAGCCGGTAGCCGTCCCGGGTGGCGGCGGCGATCCGCGGACACTCCGGATCCCCGTCGCACCCGACGACCAGATGGCCGTGCCGGCGCCAGTGCCGCTCCACCAGCGCCAGCAGCATCCCCCGGCGGGCCCCCGAGACGATCGTGACGATCTCGCGGCTGCGGCCGACGTACCAGTGCACCCCGTCGACGCCGCCCGCCCCGACCCCGATCTCGGCCCCCTGGGCCTGCCCGGGCGCGAGCAGCCGGGCACCCGTCCGCTGGACGCCGTACTGCCAGGCCAGTTCCGGGCGGACGGCCCGCAGGGTGTCCTGCAGCAGCCGTTCGCAGCGCTCGGCCGCAGCGACCTGGTCGACCCGCACCGCAGGCACCGACGCGGCGGCCGGGGGGCCGTCGGGGACGCGGGCGGACGGCGTCTCGTCGAGCGAGCCGGCCGGACCTCCCGGGTGTCGGCGCCAAGTCGCCATACGGGCCTCCGAGTCTTCCGTGGGCGCCTCTGGGGTACGCCCGTCGTTCTGTTGACGGCCCATCAACCCCGGAAGGTTGCGCACCGGTTGCCCCCGCCGCCGCCCCCGACCGTACGGGCGCGCGCGGCGCACCGCCACCCCCGGCCCAGGTCCGCCGCCCGGCGACCGGCGGTGCGGTTCCACGTGGAACCGCACCGCCCGAGGCCCAGACCGGACGTCCCGCGCAGCGCGACCTGCCGCAGGCCGGGACCGACGCCGGGGCGGCTCGCCGACGGACACCCCGACCGCACCCCCTGTCCCCTTCCACGACCGCACTCCCCGAGCCGCAGCTCCCCCTCCTCCCTCCCCTCCCTTGCCCGGCGCATTGGTCCAGTCCACACTGATCATCGGGCGGAGCCCCCGCACCGCGGCCCCGGTGCTGCCGCAGGGTCTCGGCCGCGCACGGCCCGCGAGGACGAGGGGGACGCCATGGCACAGCGGACGTCGGCCACCACCGAGGCCCCCCGGGGCTGCCCGCCCGCCGAACCGGCTCCGTTCGGCCCCCGGCTCCGGTCGTTCCGGCGTCGCGCCGGACTGAGCCAGGAGGCCGCCGCCACCCGGGCCGGCATCAGCACCAGGGCGCTGCGCGACCTCGAACGGGACCGGGTCCGCACGCCCCGGTCGCGCACCCTCCGGAGCCTCGCCGAGGCCCTCGGCCTCAGCCCCGACGAAATGGCGGACCTGCGGGCCGCCACCCCCACCCGCCCGCCGCACGACACCCGGCGGCCGAGCCTGCTGATCCTCGGCCCCCTCACCCTCCAGCCCGGCGGGGCCGCCGTCCCGATCACCAGCCCGATGCTGCGCCGCCTGCTCGGGCTGCTGGCACTCAAGCACCCCGCGCCCGCCACCCACCAGGAGATCACCGACACCCTCTGGCCCGCCGGTCCGCCGCACTCCGGGCAGAGCCTGGTCCACACCTACGTCAGCCGACTCCGCCGTCTGCTGGCCCCGGACGGGCCGGGGCACCCGGCCGACCCGGCCAACCCGGACGACCCGGACGACCCGCAGACCGCCGCCCCGCCCGCCGTCGTCCGGACGCCCACCGGCTACCGGCTGGCGGCAGCCCCGGACCAGACCGACCTCGGCCGCTTCGACCGGCTGCTCGCCCGGGCCGGCTGCGCCCACCACGCGCCGGACCCCGAGACCGCGTACGCGGCACTGACCCGGGCCCTGGGCTGGTGGCGCGGACCGGCCCTCGCGGACGCCGACCCGGTGCTGCGCCGCCACCCGGCCGCGGTGGCCGCCAACGAGCGGCGCGTCCGGGCGGCCATCCGGCACGCCGACGCCGCGATGCTGCTGGGCCGGCCCACCGAGGCCGTCCCGGTGCTGTCGGAGCTGGTCGGCACCGAACCGCTGCACGAGGGCCTGCACGCCCGGCTGATCCTCGCGCTCGCCGACGGCGGGGAGCAGGCCGCCGCACTCGACGTGTTCACCCGCCTGCGCGCCCGGCTCGACGAGGAGTTGGGCGTCGCGCCGGGCGCCGAGGTCCGCGACGCCCACCTGCGGGTGCTGCGCCGCCAACCGCCGCCCGAACGGCGACCCGACCGCCCGGCACCCGACGTCCGCCGCGGCCCGACCGACCACCACGCACCCGAGGGCGGCCGCGCACCCCAGGGCGGTCGTCCGGCCCAGGGCGGTCGTCCGGCCGAGGACCCTCGCGGGCCGGAGATCCGTCGCGGATCGGAGGACCGCCCGCGCCCCGCCCAGCTGCCCGCCGCGGCCGGCCGCCACATCGGACGGAGCCGCCCGCTGCGGCACCTGGACGCCCTCGTCGCACCCGAACCCGCCCGGCGGCCGCACGTGGTGGCCGTGGTCGGCGCCCCCGGTGTCGGCAAGACGGCCCTCGCCACCCACTGGGCGCACGCCCGGCGCGGACACTTCCCGGACGGGCAGCTGTTCGTCGACCTGCGCGGCCGTTCCGCACTGCCGGCCCTGCACCCCCGCGACGTCCTGGCGCAGTTCCTCCGCGCCCTGGGCACCCCGCCCGACCGGCTGCCCGCGGACGAGGACGAGGCCGCGGCCCTGTACCGCTCGCTGCTCGCCGACCGGCGGATGCTGATCGTGCTGGACGACGCGCGCGACGCCGAGCAGGTCCGGCCGCTCATCCCGGGTGCGCACGGCTGCGCGGTGCTCGTCACCAGCCGCAGCCAGCTCGCCGGACTGGTCGCGAGCGACGGCGCCCGCCGGATCGGACTGGACGTGCTGAACCCGGACGAGGCCCTCGACCTGCTGGGCAGCATCGTCGGCGACTGCCGGGTCGCGGCCGAGCGGCAGTCGGCCCGCGAACTCGTCCGGCTGTGCGGGGGCCTGCCGCTGGCCGTCCGGATCGCCGGCGCCAACGCGGTCGCCCGCAACGCCCGACTCGCCGACCACTGCACAGAATTGGCGGGCGGCGACCTGCTCGACCGGCTGCACGTGGTGGGCGACCCGCGCTCGACGCTGCGGGCGGCTTTCGATCCCTCCTACCGCGCGCTCCCGGCCGCGGCCGGCCGGATGTTCCGCCTCCTCGGCCTGCTGCCCGACCCGGAGCCCGCCCCCGGCCTCGCACCCGACCCCGGGGCGGGTCTCACCGCGGTGGGCGCCGCGGCCCTGGCCGGTTCGACCCCGGCCGAAGCGGCCGGACTGCTGGTGGGCCTGGCCGACGCCCACCTGGTGCAGGAGCGGTCGCCCGGCCGGTTCGGGCTGCACCCGCTGCTGCACGCCTACGCCCGCGAACTGCTGGACGGGCCGGAGGCCGACGCCGCCCGGCGGCGGCTCGCGGTCGCGGCAGCCGGGACCGGCTGACCCCCGGTCCCTCCCCCGCTCCCTACCCGCGTCCCCGCCGTCCCGCCGCCGTCCCGGCGGCAGTCGGGCGGCACCGGCAGTTCCGCCGGTTCTGCCGGTCGCCCCGGGCCCGCCGACGGCGCCCGGCAGAACCGCAGGTCGGCGGCAGTACAGGGGGCGGTGACCGGCGTCCCGGCGGGCGTCCGGCGCTCCGGTCCGACTGCAGCGGCCCGACCAGAGCGGCTCCGTACGGTGGTCGCACCGCCAGGCCCGTTCCCCCGCCGAACCGTGAGGTGCCCCGTGTCCCAGCCCCTGACGCCCCTGACACCCCCGACCGCGTCCGCTCTCCGCCCGGGGAGCACCGCATGAGCCGGTTCGACCGGCTCGCGTACACACCGGCGGTGCGCCGGGTCCAGGAGCAGCTGGGCAGCGCCACGGCCGCCGACCGCCGGCTGCGGGAGCCCGCCGGGGAGGCCGAGCCGCTCACCGAGGCGGAGGCCGGGTTCGTCCGCGGTCTCGACGGCTTCCTGTTCGCCAGCGTCGGCGAGACCGGCTGGCCGTACGTCCAGTTCCGGGGCGGCCCGCCCGGGTTCGTCCACGTCCTCGACGAGCACACCCTCGGCTACCTGGACGTCCGGGGCAACCGGCAGTACATCACCACCGGGAACCTGCGCGGCGAGAACCGGGTCGCGCTCTTCTTCCTCGACCACGCCCGGCAGGCCCGCCTCAAGGTGCTCGGCCGCGCCACCGCCGTACCGGCCCACGAGGACCCCGCACTCGCCGAACGCCTCGCCGGCCCGCGCACCCCCGGCACCGTCGAACACCTCGTCACCGTACGGGTCGAGGCCTTCGCCTGGAACTGCCGCATGCACATCACCCCCCGCTTCAGCCGCGAGGAGCTCGCCGACGTCCTGGCCCCCGTCCAGGACCGCCTCGCCCGGCTGGAGCAGGAGAACGAAGCCCTGCGCGCCGAACTCCGCCGCACCGCGCACTGATCGAGAACGCACCACGACCGAAGGGTTCACCAGCCATGGAACAGCGCGTGGCCGACCGCACCGCGGCGGCGCCGGCCGGAACGCCGCCCACCGGGACACCGCCGACCGGGGAGCCGGCGATCTGGTCCCGCAACTTCCGGTACTACTTCACCGCCCGCAGCGCGGGCCTGCTCAGCTGGGCCATGCTGCCGGTCGCGGTCTCGGCTGGCCTGCTCAGCGACGGCTACGGCCTGGGCACCGCTGGGTACGCGATGGCCTTCCTGGTGGGCCCGTTCGCCGGTCTGGTGCTGTTCGGCGGAGTGCTCGCCGACCGGTTCACCGCCCGCCGGATGATGATCGTCGCCGACCTCGCCAACCTCGCCGCGCACGTCCTGCTCGCCCTGCTCTTCCTGCACGGCATCGACCACCTCTGGCAGCTGTACGCCCTCCTGGTGGTGGCCGGCACCGCCAACGCGCTGTTCCAGCCGGGCGCCACCTCGACCGTCCCCCTGGTGTCCCGGGACGTCCAGGGCGCCAACGGTGTCCTGCGCACCTCCGAGGCGCTCACCGGTCTCGGCGGCCCGGCCCTGGCCGGCGTCCTGGTCGGACTCGGGGCGACCGGCTGGGTGATGGCGGTCTCCGCCGTCGCGTACGGGACCAGCGCGCTCTGCCTCTTCGTGCTCCGGCTCGGGGCGGTGCCCGCCCCGCCGGCGGACGAGGGCCTGTGGCGCAACCTGGCGGTCGGCTGGCAGGAGTTCCGGGCCCGCAGCTGGCTCTGGGGCGTGATCGTGATCTGGATGGTCTTCGCCGTGCTCTCCTGGGGGCCGCAGCTGTCGGTGGCCGCCGGGGTGGTCGTTCCCGAGCACGGCGCCACCGCCTTCGGCCTGCTCAACTGCGCCCTGGGCGCGGGCACCGTGGCCGGCGGCCTGCTGGCGATCCGCTGGAAGCCCGAGCGGCCGCTCGCCGCCGGGGCGGTCGCGATGCTGGCCTACCCGCTCTACCCGCTCGGCATCGTGCTCGACCTGCCGGTCTGGCTGCTCGCCGCCGCCCAGGTCGCGGTCGGCGCCGGGATCGGCGTCTGGGGCGTCATGTGGGCCACCAGCGTGCAGACCCAGGTGCCGGGCGAGGTCCTCAACCGGGTCCACGCCTACGAGGTCGCCGGCTCCGTCGGGATGTACCCGATCGGCAGCGCCCTGGCCGGCCCCGCCGTCGGGGCGTTCGGCACCGACGGCGTGCTCCTGGTCGGCACGGTGGTCGCCGTCCTCACCGCCGCCGCCCTCCTGGCCGCCCGCCCGATCCGCACCCTGGCCCGCGTCCCGGACCGCCCCTGACCGGGCGCGCCCGCCCCACCCGGCCCCCGCCCCATCGCACGACGAAGGCCCCGGGTCGTTGACCCGGGGCCTTCCTGCGGAGCGGGCGACGAGAATCGAACTCGCGCTCTAAGCTTGGGAATCTCGGCCAACTCGCCCGCCACACAATGGCTCTGACGTGCAGCTATGCCACTTCGGGCACCCGGTTGAGCCCCGATCGACGCGACCGCTATTTACCGCCATTCGCCCCTCGTCGCCGCCCCATAGGGCACAGATGGGGCACGTTGCGCTCAGCTCCCGCTGGCCGCAGTCACTCCCCGAACTGCGGATGGGGACAGACCTCCAAGGGCTCCCCAGGACGGTCGCTCCAGCCCCACCAAAGGTGACGCTGACCGCACTGCCACACGCCCCGGCAGACGCGCGCTCCGTCTTCCTCCCGCCGTGAGAGCACCATCGACGTGCACTCCATAGCCTGCCCGCAACGGGGGCACTCGGGTGGTTCACTCGTCGTCGACACGGCGGACACGGTACCGCGCAGGTGATGGAGCCTTAACGACTGCGTCAATCCCTTGCCACACACCCGCCTCCGGAGGGCGGCAGGTAGCCGCTTGGTCTGAGCTGCCCTTATGCCACATTGGCCGACTGCTACCGGTTCGACCGTGAGAGCCCGCTTCTCCCCGTGGCTTCCCGTCCGAGCGGGCACGCGTTGGGCACGACTGCGTGTGCCCGCTAGCTCACCCGTGAAGGCAGGCAGCGGGCACACGCGGAGGTTCAGATCTGGCTCTTGGCGATCCAAGCGATCAAGGATGCCAACGCCAACCCCAGGCCGTAGCCAAGTCCCCGGGCAGCGCTGAAAAGCGCCGCGCGAGTCAGGCGGGGGAGCGAGGTGCGAGAGGGTACGCGAGACATGAGACTCCTCAGCAGTGGATGAGGACCCGTCACATCGAAGTGGCGAGCCATCAAGGGCGCGAAAAACAGCGCTCTCGACTTGGCATCCCCGCTGCTGAGAGGCCACTTCGGCTCCGCAGGTTGCAACCTGGGAGGCGGGGTGGATGCTGGTGCGCTCAGAGCATGGCCACGAGACCATCCACCGCAGACACGAGCGTATACCCCTCGCTCGATGCAAGGCAGGCTTTTCCTCGGACACCCGGCCGAACAAGCTGCCCCGATTCGCGCCGCCGGCAGGCTCCTGGCTGAGCGGGGTGTTTCCCTCCTCGATCGGGCAGCTTTGCCGTACCAGGGTTCCCAGGGGCCGCCAAGGCTCACGTCCGTGACGCTTGCGCTTGGCCTTGGCGGCCCCTGGGGTTCCTGGTACGCCCTTGGGTGTCCGGCCGAGGAGGGGGCCGTCCCGCGACCCACCACGTTCACCCCACCGACGGTGCACCCTCGCACCTGCCCGCCTCCCCCTCCGAGAGAGGGCCGGGGTCTGGGTCGGAGCCCCATGCTTCCCTGTCCGTGCGCCGGGCGCGGGCCGGGCGCCGCCGGGAGCGGGGCGAAGACAGGAGCGACGGCGAGCGGCGGGCCAGCGCCGCGAGCGTAGCGAGCCTTGATGAAGTAGCGAAACTCGTAACAGCTCCCTTCCCTTCACGCTCCCCGCCCGCCAAACGGCTGGTCGGGCTTGGCTGATCGCCTTCTTGTCAGAGTGTGCGCCCGCATGCTGATCTCGTGTCAGGTTCGGGGCGAAGGGGGCATGGTGGCGGAACTGACGGTCAACCCGTGGCGGCGATCGGGCAAGGATCGGCTGTACGTCAACCTGGCCGGCCCCCGTGGCCAAGCTGTCGCGTGGCTGGACTGTCTGACCGGGGTCGTCACGATCACTGATGCCGCCCATGAGACATCGGCGCTTGATCGAGTCAGGGATTGGTGCCAGACCTGCGGCCGGTCGATCCCGCCGCTGACCGTGGTCTACAAGCTCTCAACACCTGCCTCGACTCCTGTCGCGCGGCGCGCACCCGCTCCGCCTGCCGCACCGCCCGTGCCCGCGCCGCCGGCGGCGATTCCCACCCTGCCGCTGTTCACAGTTGAGGATGATCTCGCCTCGAACCGTCCTGGAGAGGGCATCCGCGGCATGATCCAAGCCGACGAGGGCAAGCGGAAGTGGCTGGTGCGCGTGGCGGCCAAGCTCTCCGGAGACGACCTCACCCGCTCAGAACTGAGCAAGGGACTGGACGGGGAGAAGCTGGTCGGCGCGCTGCTCGACGGGCTTCGGGCCCACGGCTGGTACGTCCTACACGCCGTGCCGCTGCCGAGCGGTGCGGACATCGACCATGTGGTGATCGGGCCGCCCGGGGTGTTCACGGTGAACACCAAGCACCACCCGGACGCCGCGGTCTGGGTCGGAGACAAGCGGATCACGGTCAACCGCAACAGCTACCCGTACATCGAGAAGTCCAGCCTCGAAGGCAACAAGACAGCCGAGCTCCTGCACCACTGGTGCGGCCTCGCCATCCCTGTCCACCCGGTGATCGCCATCGTGGGCGCTCGGACGCTGACGCTCAAGGGGAAGCCCGGCGTCGACGTACTGGACGGCTCCCATATAGCAGGCGCCCTCAGCTCCCGGCCTCCGCTGCTCGAAGCGCACCGTGTGGCGGCCGTCTTCGACGTCGCGCGTCGCCGAAGCGTGTGGGCCCAGTTCGGTCGCCGCTCCGGTTGAGTCAGCTCGCCACCTGGCGGTCGAGCAGGTGCCGGCCATCGTGCGTCCGGATGCTCGGGGCCGCATCGCCGCGAAGGGCATCCAGCATGCGCACGGCGTAGACCTCGCCCATGCGGTCGGCCACCTCGGCCGGGGTGAGCCAGTCGACTGCCGTGGACTCGTCGGACAGCTGCTCGGCGCCGCCTTCGGGGTGGCAGCGGAAGACCGGGCTGAAGGCGCGGGACTGGGAGAACGAGTTCAACGGGCAGAAGCGGCACGGGATCTCGTTCCGTGCGGCGGCGGTCACCTCGCTCGTTCCGGTTCAGGGCTGATCGCCGTGTCGTCGGGGGTTCAGGTCCTCGCCGAAGTGGGCGTCCCGCTCGCCGCTGCCGCTGGTGGTGCCGCGATCGCGCGGGCGAAGGCTCCGGCGTTGTACTGGTCGGCGATCGGCCTGCCGGTCACGGCGGTGCGGGTGTCGGCGACGTACGGCAGCACCATGGACGCCTGCGGGCTGACCGTCGCGCCGTCGCGGCTGCGGGTGCTGGTGACCCGGGCGACCACGCGACGGGAGGTCCGTCCGGTGCCGCCGCGTATCCGCCGGGTCCGGCCGACGACGACCGGGCTGCGGCTTCGTCTCCGGCTGGCCCCGGGCCAGGAGCCGGCGGACGTGGCCGCCTCGGCGGAACGCCTGCGCCACACCTGGGGTGTCCATGGCGTGCACGTGAGCGTGATCAGCCCGGGCGTGGTCGAGCTGCGGATGACCGGGTTCGATGTCCTTCGGCGGGTGCGGATGCCGCGTCGCCGGCCGGCCGGGGACCTGGTCGTGCCGGTGGCGATGCGGGAGGACGGAACGGCGTTCGTCCGCGACTACCGCGCCGTCCCGCACGCGCTCACCCTGGGCGCCACGCTGTCCGGCAAGTCCGTCTACATCCGCAACCTGGTCAGCGAACTCGCCCGGCTGGACGTGGCGTTGGTCGGGATCGACTGCAAGCGGGGCGTCGAACAGGCGCCGTTCGCCCCGCGGCTGTCGGCGCTGGCCACCGACCCGCAGTCCGCCGGCGCCTTGCTGGATGCGCTGGTGGAGATGATGGAGGAGCGCTACGACCTGCTCCGCCACCACCAGGGCCTGGCCGGGTCGGTGGCCTCGCACGAAATCACCTCCGACATCTGGGGACTGCCGGCGAAGCTGCGGCCGGTGCCGGTGATCCTCCTCGTCGACGAGGTGGCGGAGCTGTTCCTGGTCGCCACCCGCAAGGACGAGGAACGACGGGACCACATGGTCACCCAGCTGATCCGACTGGCCCAACTCGGCCGGGGCGCGGGGATGTTCGTGGAGGCATGCGGTCAGCGCTTCGGCTCGGAGCTGGGCAAGGGCGCCACCATGCTCCGCGCCCAGTTGTCCGGCCGCGTGGTCCACCGGGTCAACGACCGCCCGACGGCGGAGATGGGCCTCGGCGACGTCTCCCCGGAGGCTGTGTTGGCCGCCACCCAGATCGCACCGGACATGCCCGGGGTCGCGGTCGCCGGCGACTCCTCCGGCGGCTGGTCCCGTATCCGTACGCCGCACCTCTCCCTCGCCCGCGCCGCCGAGATCTGCCGCGCGACCGCGCACCTCACCCCCGCGCTGCCGGGCCTGGGGCGCTTCCGGCCCGAGGTCGCCCCGATCCCCGTCGTCCCGCCGGTGCCCTCGGTGCCGCCGCTCTTCGCCCCGCCGCCGGCCCCGGCCGCCGAGTAGCCGCCCACTCCCCCGGTCGGCGCGACCGTCCCCGCGCCACGTCCCTACCCCGTCCTGCCCGAACGCCCCGAGAGGACCGCACATGTCCGGCTCCGCCAACTTCTTCGCCGACGGCCAGACCTGGGTGACCTGCCACGAGTACGGCACCGAGCAATCGCCGATCCTGTCCATCACCGGCGGCGGCTTCACCCTCTGCGTGTCGGGATGGAAGCAGGCGACCGCCGCCGAACAGCTCGCCTTCGCCCGCAACCTGGCCGCCGGGGCCTCCGCCTACCTGGCCGCGGTGGAGGTCTTCGCCGCCGACGCGCCCGCGCAGGGCGACTGATGCGCGCGCTCCGGCCCGACGCCGTCCTGATTCAGGCCGCCATCGCCGGCGCCCTGTCGTTCGCCCACCTGCACGACCTGGCCGCGGCGGCCGGGCAGCACGGGTGGAAGGCGTGGGCCTACCCGGTCTCCGTCGACCTGCTGCTCGTCGCCGCCTGGCGCCGCATGCGGATCCTCCGCGCCGCCGGCGAATCCGCCCGGGCCGCCTGGACGTGGTTCGCCATCGCCCTGGCCGCCTCGCTCGGCGCCACCGTGGCCACGGCTGGCCTGCTCGACCTGGGCCACGTCCCGACCTGGCTTCGCATCCTCGTCGCCGGCTGGCCGGCCCTCGCGTTCTTCGGCGGCACCCTCCTCGCCCACAGCAACCGGGAGCCCGCCACCACCCCGCCCGTCCTCGACGACGAACCGCCCGTCTACGAGCAGCCGGCCGCCGTACCGGAACCCGAACCGGTGCCCGCCCCGGAGCCGCTGCCGGTCGTCGAGGAGCTGCCCAGCCTCCCGCCCGCACCGCCGTCCCCCGCCCTGCCCGCCGCGCTGGTCGAGCACGCCCGCAAGGTCGCCGACGACCACCGTGCCCGCACCGGCGAACCGATCGACACCGACACCCTGCGCGCCCGACTCGGCGTCCCGCCGCAGTTCGCCGCCGCCATCGCCGCCCAGCTCACCTGACCCGCCAGGAGGCCCCGATGCCCCGCCCGATCCGCCCCCGCAACGTGATCCGCATCGGCCCGGTCCACGTCGCCACCTTCTATGACGGCCGGGGTCGCGAGAAGCACTCCGCCGTCTGCACCGCCCCGCGCTGCGGCTTCTCCGCCGAGTACGACTCGCGCGCCGCCGCCGAGATCGCCGCCCGTACCCACCGCTGCACCGTCCGCTGACAGGAGCACCGCCATGACTCTCACCCTGCCCCTGGTCGTCGTCCTCGGCGTCGCCGCCTGGGCCGCGATCCGCTTCCTCGGCGTCCGGCTCTGGGTCGCCGTCGTGATCGGCCTCTTCGGCTTCTACCTCGCCGACACCTTCGTCGCCCCGCTCATCGACGGCACCACCCGCACCGGCGTCCAGGTCGTCAACGACACCCAGAAGGACCGGCCGTGACCGCCGCCCTCCTGCTGCCCCGTTCCCTCGCGCTCACCCCGGAGGGCGCCGCCCTGGTCGCCGAGATCGAGCGCTACCTGGCCGGCCTCCCGGCCTCCGCCCGCCCGGCCGTCCCGTACGTGTGCCCGCTCGGCTCCACGGTCCGGGCCTGGAACGCCGGCTTTCCCGTCCCGCGGCCGACCCTGCTGGACCGCCTGGTCCACCGCCCCGCCCGGCCCGTCCCGGTGACCGTCGCCGACCACCTGCGGCTCGCCTCCCGCTACATCGGCGCCTTCGGCTGGCTCCAGGGCGCCCTGTGGGACCCGGCCGGACGCGTCTGCCTCTTGGGCGCCCAAGCCGCCGTTCTCGTCCACGGCTACGGCACCCCGGACACCGTCGCCTGGGCCCGCACCCAGGTCATGGAGGTCCTGCACTCCACCGGACGGCCTGTCACCTCGCCCGACCAGTACAACGACCGCCCCACCACCCGGCAGGCGGACGTCCATCACCTGCTCGACCGGGCCGCCGCCCGCGCACAGTCCCTCGGCCTCTGACCGGCCCCCGGGGCGGCCGAAGCCGCCAAGCATCCCACCGCCCCGGGGTCCGCAACCCGCACCGAAAGGACCCCGCACATGGACCTCGCCCCGATCCTCGCCCTCGCCGGCGTCCCGCTCGTCGGCTGGAGCGCCCACGGCACCTGGCTGCACCGCCGACTCGCCGCCGCCCGCCGCGACCCGCTGACCGGCCTGCTCACCCGCGACGGCTTCACCGCCCGCGCCGAACGCCTGATCCGCTCCCGCCCCGAACGCGTGACCGTCCTCCTGGTCGACCTCGACGACTTCAAGGCGATCAACGACACCCACGGCCACGCCGCCGGGGACGCCGTGCTCGCCGCCACCGCCGACCGGCTCACCCACTGGTGCAACTCCCACGGCCTGGCCGCCCGCCTCGGCGGGGACGAGTTCGCCGCCGTCGTCCTCGACTCCGCCCACCGCCTGGAGGGCCTGCGCGCCGCACTGCGTGAACCGGTCCCGTACGCCGGCGCCCTGCTCCCGGTCGGGGCCTCCGTCGGCGCCTCGCACCCGGCCGCGCTCCTGCTCACCGAAGCGCTGTCCGCCGCCGACCGCGACATGTACGCCCGCAAGCCCGACGGCCGCACCCAGCGCCGCCGCTGACCGGCCCCGGGGCGGCAAAAGCCGCCAAGCATCCCGCCGCCCCGGAGCCGCAACCCTTCCCGAACCGAAGCCCACGAAGGAGAGCACCATCATGCCCCAGCACCACCACGCCCCGGCCCGAATCTGCCCCGACTGCGACGGCTTCGCCCGCGCCGCCATCGCCACCGGCACCCGCCTCCCGGACGGCACCCGCGCCACCCTCCACGCCGCCTGCCGCACCTGCCACGGGACCGGCACCGTCACCCGCCGCACCGCCCCCGTCGCGGCCCAGCTCTGAGGTGACCCGCTTGCCCATCACCACCCAGGCCGCCCCGGACCGGCTCGCCCTGGCGGATCTCGCCAGGCTCGCCGCCCGGGGCGACCTGCCCCAGCTGAACGAGCAGATCCGCCGCACCGGCGGCTGCGCGAACCCGATCCACCTCCAGGGCTTCCGCACCCTCACCCACGGCCCGACCGGCGCCGTCTGGCACCGCTACTCCACCGACCACGAACCCGGCCACCGGCTCAAGGTCGCCTGCGGCAACCGCCGCGCCTCCCGCTGCCCCGCCTGCGCCCGCACCTACGCGGCCGACACCTACCACCTGATCCGCGCTGGACTCGCCGGCGACCAGACCAAGGGAGTGCCGGCCACCGTCCGCGCCCACCCCCGCGTCTTCGCCACCCTCACCGCCCCCAGCTTCGGCCCGGTCCACAACCGCCCCGACACCGGCACCTGCCGCTGCGGCACCGCTCACCCCGCCGGGTCGCCGCTCCTCGGCACCCCGCTCGACCCCGACACCTACGACTACGCGCGCGCCGTCCTCTGGAACAACCACGCCCCCGACCTGTGGCGCCGCTTCACCATCTACCTGTTCCGCACCATGGCCAAGCTCGCCGGCCTCACCCAACGCGACTTCAAGGAACGCGCGAAGATCTCCTACGGCAAGGTCGCCGAATACCAGCGACGCGGCGCCGTCCACTTCCACGCCATCATCCGCATCGACGGCCCCGACGGACCCGACACACCCCCGCCCGCCTGGGCCACCCTCGCCCTCCTCAACGCCTCCATCCGCACCGCCGCCCGCCGCGCCGGCATCCCCCTCCCCGCCGCCCACGGCCAGCCCGCCCGCGTCCTCCAGTGGGGCACCCAGGTCGACGTCCGCCCCATCGGCGCCTTCGCCACCGGCGACATCAGCGAACAGGCCGTGGCCTCGTACGTCGCCAAGTACGCCACCAAGTCCGCCGAAACGACCGAATCCGTGGACCGCCGCATCCTGGAGCGCCATGAACTCGACCGTCACGACCTGCCGGACCACACCCGCCGCCTGATCGAAGCCTGCTGGGACCTCGACGAGCACTACCCGGACCGCCTGCTCGCCCACTGGTCCCACATGCTCGGCTTCCGCGGTCACTTCTCCTCCAAGTCGCCCACCTACTCGACGACCCTCGGTGCCCTGCGCCAGGTCCGCGCCGACCACCGCGCCGATCAGGCCCGCCAGGAGCTGCGCGAACGCCTGCTCGCCGCCGGCCTCCCCGACCTCGACGACCTGGCCGACGCCGAAACCCTCGTCGTCGCCCACTGGACCTATGCCGGGTCCGGCAACACCCCCGGCGAGTCCATGCTCGCCGCCGCCATCGCCTGCGACATCCACGAACGCCACACCACCGACCGCCAGGAGCTGCGCGCCCAACTCGCGCACGAAGAGGGGGAACAGGCATGGACCGCCTGCTGACCATCAAGGAAGCCGCCGAAGTGCTGGGCACCTGGGAGACCAGCGGGGAGCGCTTCCCCCGCCGACTGGTCGCCGAGCGCCGCATCACCTTCGTCAAGGTCGGCCGCCACGTCCGCATCCCGGAGACCGCCCTCGCCGACTACGTGGGAGCCAACACCGTCCAGCCGCTCATCCGGCGTCGCCGTCTGCGGGCGGTGGCCTGAATGGCAGGCAAGCGGCGGCAGTTCGGCCGCATCCGCAAGCTTCCGTCCGGCCGCTTCCAGGCCCGGTACCTCGACCCGACGGGAATCCTTCGGCCGGCGCCGGAGACGTTCGAGACCAAAACCGACGCGGATGACTGGCTGGCCGAGATGCAGACCACCATTCGCCGGAAGGACTGGCGCGACCCGGACGCCGGGGCGGTCAACTTCGCCAAGTACGCCGATGCGTGGATCACCGAGCGCGGCCTGATGCCGACGACGCTGGAGCTGTACCGCCGGCTCTTGCGGCTGCACCTCGAACCGGCCTTCGGGGACCTCGACCTGGACGAGATCACGCCTCCGCTCGTCCGGGCGTGGCGGGCAGAACTCCGGGCCACCGGGAAGCACACGACGACCGCGAAGGCCTACCGCCTGCTGAAGGCCATCATGGCGACCGCGACCGATGACGAACTGGTCCGCCGCAACCCGTGCCGGATCAAGGGCGCGGGCAAGGAGTCGGCCGACGAGCGCGGGACTGCCAGCATCGAGCAGGTCTACGAGCTGGCCGAGTTGGTGGGACTCCGGTGGCGGGCCATGGTCCTGCTCGCCGCCTTCACGACGCTCCGCCCTGAAGAGCTGGCCGAACTGCGGCGCAAGGATGTCGACCTGGTCGCGGGGACGGTCCGGGTCCGGCTCGCCGCGCCGGAGCTGAACACCGGCCGCCGAGCAGTCGGCAAGACGAAGTCCGACGCGGGCAAGCGCGTCGTCACGATCCCGGCCGGCGTCCTGCCGGACGTCCAGCTGCACCTGGAGCTCTTCGCCGAACAGAACGACGACGGGCTGCTGTTCGTCGGCGAGAAGGGCGCCCCGTTCCGCCGGACGACCTTCGGCCGGGTCTGGCGGAAGGCTCGCACCAAGGCCGGCCTTACGGGCTTCCGCTTCTACGATCTCCGGCACACCGGCAACACCCTGGCGGCGGCCACCGGGGCCAGCCTGAAGGAACTCATGGCGCGCATGGGGCAGTCCTCCGTCCGGGCCGCCATGATCTACCAGCACGCCACCAGCGAGCGGGACAAGAAGATCGCCGACGGCATGGACGCGGAGATCAGGCGTGCACTCGGCCGGGGCACGGAGTCGCCCGGGGAGGCATAGGGGCACGCAGGGGGCAGGGAGCCCAGGAACGCAAAAGGCCCGGGTCGGGGATCACGCCCCTGACCTGGGCCTTTACTGCTGGAGCGGGCGACGAGAATCGAACTCGCGCTCTAAGCTTGGGAAGCTCATGTTCTACCATTAAACTACGCCCGCCTGACGAGCTGTCAGAGACCGCTCGACCAGCTTCACTCTACCCCATCCGTCGCGCGGGTCGCACCGACGGGCGGCGGGGCGCGGCGGAGGGGCCGCGAGGGGCTCCGGGGGCGTACTGTGTGGGCCGCGCGGGGTGGTGCGGGCGGGCGGCGAGCCTGGATGGGGAATGTCCGGAAGATCCCCTAATGTGACGCTGTCCCGGGGGAAACGGCCCTTGGGGTGGGGTTAAGGATGGGAAGGGGACCGATGGAGCAGCGCGCCGTCGTTCGTTGTGCCGAGGGGCACCTGTTCAGCACCACCACGTTCCCGATGCAGAACCTCGGCCCCGGACGGCTCGGTCCGGGCCGGCTCATCCGGTGCCCGCAGTGTGGACGGCTGCGCAGTTCGGTGCTGGCGGACGTACGGGAGCTGTCGGCGCCGCAACTGGCGCAGGCCATGCGGCTGGAGGCGGCGGAGTTCCTCGCCTGAGCGGTACGGATGTGACGGAGGCGGCCCCGGGCGGATTCGTCCGGGGCCGCCCGTGCACGTAACCTCGAACCGTGCTGCTCTCTGACAAGGACATCCGGGCCGAGATCGACAAGGGCCGGGTCGTGATCGACCCCTTCGACCCCGCGATGGTCCAGCCCTCCAGTATCGATGTGCGCCTCGACCGCTTCTTCCGCGTGTTCGAGAACCACCGCTATCCGCACATCGACCCCTCCGAGGAGCAGCCGGACCTCACCCGGCTGGTCGAGCCGGAGGGCGACGACGCCTTCATCCTGCACCCCGGCGAGTTCGTGCTGGCGTCCACGTACGAGGTCATCACGCTGCCCGAGGACGTCGCCTCCCGGCTGGAGGGCAAGTCCAGCCTGGGCCGGCTCGGCCTGCTGACGCACTCGACGGCCGGCTTCATCGACCCCGGCTTCAGCGGGCACGTCACGCTGGAGCTGTCGAACGTCGCCACCCTGCCGATCAAGCTGTACCCGGGGATGAAGATCGGGCAGCTCTGCCTGTTCCGGCTCTCCTCGCCGTCCGAGCACCCGTACGGCTCCGAGCGCTACGGCTCGCGCTACCAGGGCCAGCGCGGCCCGACGCCGTCCCGCTCGTACCTGAACTTCCACCGCACCCCGGTGTAGCCGGCGGGGCGCACGGAGCGCGCACGCGACACGGCGGGCGGCCGACCCCACGGAATCGGGGGCGGCCGCCGTCGGCGTGTCCGGGGGTGCGGCTCAGGCGCGCTTGGGGCGGGTCACCGCGACCAGCTCGCTGCCGTCCTCGGAGAGCCGCAGCTCGGTGCGGAGCTCGGCGAGCTCCCCGAGGTGGTGCAGGTGGGTGCCGCCGCAGAAGATCTGCGCGGCGCCCTCGGGCAGCTCGCAGTGCCACTGGCGGCGGGCGGTCAGCTCGGGGCCGGGGACCTCGATGCGGACCGGCGCGTCGGCGGCGACCCAGGCGGCCAGCCGGGCGTTGACGGCCTCGGTGAGGGCGGGCAGGGCGTCGGCGAGGGCCGGCAGCTCCTCGGTGGCCTCGGCGGTGAAGCCCTTCTTCCGCAGCGACTTGCCGAGCCGGTAGGTGTCGGTGCTGGCCTCGGTGTCCATGACCGAGGTGGCCATCGCGAGGCTGTCGAAGTCCGGGTGGCCGAAGGCGTCGCTGCGGCCCGGGTCCTTGCGCCAGCGCGGGGCGAGCGCCTCGTTCAGGGCGAGGGCGAGCAGGTGGCAGCCGCTGTGCGAGGCGCAGAGCGCGGCGCGGCGGCCGGTGTCCACGGCGAGTGCGGCGGGCTTGCCGACGACGGCGCCCGGGTCCTCGGCGAGGACGTGCAGGACCAGCCAGGACCACTCCTCGTCGCCGCGCCGGACCGGGATGTCGGCGCCGACCAGGAGCTCCCCGCCCTCGGGGCCGACCGCGCCGGTGAGGCAGTCGACGACGGCGAAGGCGGTGCCGTCGACGGTCAGCGTGCCGAGGTCGGCGGGCTGGTCGGGCCAGGTGTGGTCGAGCGGGTGGAACGGCGTCGCCCCGGTGACGACCGCGTACCGGCCGTCGGCCAGCGGCTGCACCGCGAGCACCGTCGACTCGCCGGTGACGGCCCCGGCGGGGAAGCTGACGTGGGTGGTGGGGAGGGTCATGTGCGCTGGCTCCGGGCGGGGGTGCGAGGGTGGACGGTGGAAGCGGAACGGGCCCCGAAGCCGGGGCCCGTCGTCCATTCTCCCCCGCTGCCGGAGCGTCCCGGGCTCAGCCCAGGACGGGCAGCTTGATCAGCACCAGCAGCGCGAGCAGCTGCAGCGAGGCCGCGCCGGCCGCCTTGCCCCAGGGCAGGTCGTGCACCCGGCGCACCATCACGGTCAGCAGGGCGGCGCAGAGCAGCCAGGTCGCCCAGCCCAGCACCTGCACGACCATGTTGTCGGCCGGCAGGAACAGCGCGAGCAGCAGCCGGGGCGCGTCGGTGGTCCAGCCGATCAGCACGGCGAGGCCGACCGTGGACTGCCAGGGGCCGTCCCCGCCGAACTGCCGGGCGAGCGCGTAGGTGACGCCGCCGAGCATGGCGCCGGCCACGGTGAAGCCGATCGCGGCGGCCAGCATGGCGGTCAGCGCGACGGTGAAGGTGGAGTTGACCACGTCGTCGCGGGTGAGGCCGATGCCGAGCACGGCGAGCGCGCCGTACAGCAGCGAGACGGTCAGCGCGGGCAGCCAGACCTGGTGGTCCCGGGTGCGGTCGAAGGTGGTGGTCGGCGTCTTCACGATGCCGATCAGCAGCTCGCGCCACTGCGGGCGGGGGCCGGCCGTGCGCGGGGCCGCCTGGCCGCCGGCCCGGTAGACCCCGACGTTGTCGGGCTGCCCGTAGTCCTGGCCGTACCCGTCCTGGCGCCCGTGGCCGTCCGGGCCGTAGCCGCCCTGGCCGCCGTAGTACTCGGGGTACTCGCCGCCGCCCTGGTAGGGGTCGGCGCCGATCGGGAAGGCCCGGGTGTGACCGGGCTGGTCGGCGCCGTACGGGTCGGCCGGGTACGGGCCGGGGCCCGCGGGGTACCCGTCACCGGGGTACGGGCCGCCGCCCTGCGGGTCGCCCGGGTACGGGCCACCCTGGTACGGGCCGCCGGGGTAGGGGCCGCCGCCCTGCGGGCCCGCGGCGTACGGGTCGTAGCCGCGGGGGCCACCGGATGCGCCCTGGTGCGGGGCGGTGAAGTACTCCGGGCCATCCGGCGCCTGTCCGGGGCCGCCGGGGCCCGGGTACGGCGGAGGGCCCGACCACCCGCCCCGGGGATCGGCGCCCTGCCCGTTGTCGTATCGATTGCCAGCCACGTTCCGAAGGTACCCGTACGGCTGACAGAACGTCGGCCGGGCACCGGACCGGGGCCGGATTGCAGCAAGCCTGTGACTGGACGGCGGGCCCGCCCGGGGCCCGCCGCCGTACCGAGCCGGCGCGGCTAGCGCTGTGCGGAGACCGTCGGGCCGTGCACCGAGTCGGCCGCCGAGGTGCCCGCCGGGCAGCCGCCGGGGCCGGCCGAGGTGCGGACGGCGCCGACCGGCAGCAGGGTGCCGCAGGCGACCCGGATGCCGTTGGGCAGCTCGTTGTCGGACTCGACGATCGCGCCGTCGCCGATCACCGCGCCGTCCAGGGCGGTGCGGGCGCCGATGGTGGCGTACGCGCCGACGATGGAGTCCTTGACCAGGGTGTCCGGGCCGATGGCCGCGCCGGGCAGCACGACGCTGCCCTCGACGATGGCACCGGCCTCGACGATCGCGCCGTCGGCGACCACGGTGCCGCCGCTGAGCACCGCGCCCGGGTGCACGGTGGAGCCGGGCAGCAGCAGGGCGTCGCCGGTCGGGCCGGGGACGGCCGGGGAGTCGACCTTGCCGAGCACGAGGTCGGCCGAGCCGCGCACGAAGGCGGCGGGGGTGCCGAGGTCCAGCCAGTACGAGGTGTCCACGACGCCGCGCAGCAGCGCGCCGGAGGCCAGCAGCTCGGGGAAGGTCTCGCGCTCGACGGAGACCTCGCGGCCGGCCGGGATGCGGTCGATGACCGAGCGGGTGAAGACGTAGCAGCCGGCGTTGATCTGGTCGGTGACGATCTGCTCGGGCGTCTCCGGCTTCTCCAGGAACTCCAGCACCCGCCCGTCGGCGTCGGTCGGGACGAGCCCGAAGGCGCGCGGGTCCTCGACCCGGGTGAGGTGCAGGGTGACGTCGGCCCCGGCGGCCACGTGGCCGTCGCGCAGGGCGGCGATGTCGACGCCGGAGAGGATGTCGCCGTTGAACACCAGGACCGGCTCGTCGGGGCCGCAGGTCAGCCCGGAGGCGGCGTTGCGGATGGCACCGCCGGTGCCGAGCGGCTCCCGCTCGGTCAGGTAGACCAGCTCGATGCCGTACGGGGCGCCGCCCTGGAAGTGGTCCTCGAAGACCTCGGCCAGGTAGGAGGTGGCCAGCACCACCCGGGTGACCCCGGCGGCGGCGGCGCGGGCGAGCTGGTGGGCGATGAACGGGACGCCTGCCACCGGAAGCATGGGCTTGGGGGTGTGGGTGGTGAGCGGGCGCAGTCGCGTGCCCTTACCACCGACCAGCATGATCGCTTCGGTCATGGTCTGCGCTGTTCCCCTTGTGATCTCTGCGGCGAGGCCCGGACGGGGCCTGCCGCCTCCGGTCGTGATCCGCCTACTGTATTTCCTTCCGACCCGGCCGCCTCAGGTGGCCGTGCCGTTGGCGCCCCGAACAGGGGGCCGGGCGGGGGCGGCCCACCAGGGGCCGCACCCGAAAAGCCCGGCCCGGGGGGTGCTGTACGGCACC